>JAILHQ010000041.1 GCA_024695725.1 Cyanobacteria bacterium RUI128
AAAGAAGAATTACAGATTAATTTGAGGTAAACATTCTTCATATCACATCTCCCCTCATTTACCCCTATATCCCCCGCTTGCTCAAAAACTATGTTTATCCTAGACTAGAAGGGTAATATATTGCACTTAAAAAGGAGAAAAAATATGAGTAGAAGACCTATTATGGCTGGAAATTGGAAGATGCACAATTTATTAAACGATTCAGCATCATTAACACTTGGTATTTTAGACGGCGTAAAAGATTTAAACGAATCTCAGATGCCTGAAGTAATAATTGCACCGACTTTCACATCGTTGGCACTTGTTTCAAGACTGATTAAGGACAGTTCAAAGGTTGCTTTGGCTGCTCAAAACTGCCACTGGGAAGCTAAAGGTGCTTTCACCGGTGAAGTTACCGTTGAAATGTTAAAGGATCTCGGTTGTTCATATATTATCATCGGCCACTCTGAAAGAAGACAATACTTCTCAGAAACTGATGAAATGATTAACAAGAAGGCAAGAGCTATCTTAGCAGGCGGATTATTACCTATCATCTGCTGTGGCGAAACTCTTGAACAAAGAGAAGCAGGCGTTACGGATGAACACATTGCAAGCCAGATTAGAGCAGCATTATCAGGTTTAACAAACGAAGAAATTGCTAAGTCAGTTATCGCTTACGAACCTATCTGGGCTATCGGCACAGGCAAAACTTGTGATGCAGTTGAAGCAAACAGAGTTATCGCTATGATAAGAAACGTTGTTAAGGAAATTTCTGACAGCGCAACAGCTGACTCTATCAGAATCTTGTACGGCGGTTCAGTAAAACCTGCAACAATTGAAGAACAAATGTCAATGTCAGACATCGACGGTGCTTTAATCGGCGGTGCAAGCTTAAAGGCTGACAGTTTTAATGAAATTATTACTAACTCAATGAAGGTTGTAGTATAGTTAATAATTAAAAAATACAGACAAAGGACTGAGAAAAATCTTCTCAGTCCTTTTTTATTATATAATTTAAGTATGGGACGAAAAATAATACATACGAATAAAAAGGCCTTTCACGATTACACAATCCATGAAAAATACGTTGCGGGGATTGTGCTGACCGGTACTGAAATAAAATCAGTCAGAAGAAATGCCGTTAATCTCAAAGACAGCTACGCCAGAATAGAAAAGGGCGAAGTATTTTTGTACGGCTGTCACATTTCCCCGTACGAGCAGGGCAACAGATACAACCATAAACCTGACCGGGTAAGAAAGTTATTATTAACCAAGAAAGAGATATTAAAACTTGATATCAAGATAAAAAAAGAAGGTTACACCATAGTACCTACCGAAATGTTCCTTCAGGACGGGCTTGCGAAGCTTGAGATAGCCTTAGGCAAAGGTAAGAAGTTATATGACAAGCGTGAAGACATGGCAAAAAAATCCCAGATGAGAGACATACAGAGAGGGATAAGAAAATAACATAGTAGGTAACACATATATAATGACGGAGAACGCTCATTTTATTTATGCGGGCACCAGTGTGCCGTGGTTAGCGTCTCCGCCATATTAAAAACTTATGCTACATAGTTTAAGGGTTGGGTAGGGTTTTTCTTTCCGCCAAATAGTGAAGATATTCTTTCTTTCACATTTACCAGTGTTTCATAAATTTCCTGATTAGATAAACCTTCATTTATTCTGGCTTTGGGAACAGATGTGCAGGTAACTTGCGGTTTTGACGTACAGCTTGCCGGCAAAATGTCCTTTGAAGTAAAACTAAACCCGCTAATCGGATATGTCACTTTCATAACAAACACCTCGTTTTAGACCACACCTTTATTATAAATTTAAAGCCGTCATTATACAAGCCTAAAAATCAATACCAATAAGGTTTTAAGGGCTGTTTAAAGTGTACGTTTTACAATTCAATTCGCCGTAAATTAGATATAATAAGATTTTATTTTTATGTCATAAGGATATATTATTTTTAATTTACTACTAACCGAGGTAAGTAGGTGCCTTTTTCGGACTGTTACCTTTTTTAACTTTATGGTAATAAGCGTACGTCATAGGGGTTTTAGCCTCGTCAATAATTTCCCCGTCAAGAATTTTCCCGATGAAAATTGTATGGGTTTCGGTATCTAATTTATCAACAACCTCACAAATAAGATACCCTGCTGCATTTTTCACGACAGAAAGCCCGTTTACGTCAATTGTTTCGATTTTCTCAAATTTATTCCGATCTCTTCCTGACTGGAAACCCAGGAAAGCTATTGTATTCATTTCCGTATCTTCAGCAAGGATTGAGATTGCAAACTTTTTATTCTTTTCCATGCATTCATGCGTGAAATTTTCGTGGTTCATACTGACTGCAACGGTATCGTAGGTAACCTGAATAATACTGTTGGCGATACAACCTACGGCTCTGTCACCGTCAAGGGTTGATACTGCGTAAACACCATAAGACAAACTTCTTAAAACATTTTTATTCATATTTAAACTCCTGATTTTTTATAATTATATACCCTTCTTTTTATCAGCACAATCCGCGGGAGGCTATGTATGCGGTTGACCAGCAATTCTGAAGGTTAAAACCGCCGCAGAAACCGTCAACATCAATCACTTCACCGCAGAAAAACATTCCTTCAACTTCTTTTGATTCCATTGTTTTCGGGTTTATTTTATCAAGTGATACCCCGCCTGCGGTCACCGTTTCCCCGTCTTTTTGGGTTGATTTCACTGTTATTTCGAATTCTGACAAAGTTTTTACAACTAAATCTCTTGTTTTACCGTCAGTTCTGTGCGCTTTAAGCTCCGGATTTATATTTGCACGTGTCAGGATATATTCCGCAAATTTATGCGGTATAAAATCTGACAAAATATTTTTCAGAAACTTATGCGGGTTATCGTTTAATATCAGCTGTAATGTCGGAGCATCAAGGTCAGGACAAAAATTGAATGACAGATTATACGGCATCTTTTCTCTTGCCTTCAGGGCAGAAAGTTTATAAATCAATGGACCTGACATTCCAAAGTGAGTAAATAGAAGATTGCCCGACAAACCTGTTTCGTTGTTCAGTACATTTTTTACCGTTGTTCCCATAAGTTCTTTAAAATTATTGACAGTTACAAGACCGACAAGTGAGGGTTTAGGCTCAATTATTGCAACACCAAGCCTTTTAATCATATCATATCCTGCGCGTCCTCCGGTTGAAACAACTATTTTGTCAAAATTGTAGGAATTCATATCTGTAACAACTTTAAAACAGTTTTGTTGTTTTTCTATGCGGAGAGCTTTTTCTTTAATAAACCTGCAGGAGGATAAGGCGGATAATAACTTATCCCTGACTTCAGCAGAGGAATCTGACAGGGGAAATATTCTTCCGTCATCCTGAGTGTAAGTTTCTATTCCTATATTGTTAAAGAAATCGAGAGTATCTGAAGTCGAGAACTGTGAAAATACCGAATAGAGAAACTTTTCTCCGCGCGGATAATTTTTAGCCAATTCTCTGAAATCAAACTCTGCATGCGCAAGATTACAACGTCCTCCGCCAGTCGGCAAAATTGTCCTCAGAGGTCTGCCCGAATCAATCAGCGAAACCTTCATTCCCGCATTACAAAGGAAATAAGCACACGCACAACCCGCAGGGCCTGCACCTATAATACCGATATCAGAACCTTGTGCCATACAAACAAACCGATTCAGGGTCATCTATCTCATCATATAGATCAGAAATTGTTTTCTTTAAAACAGGATGAACGTATGCCGGAGCCACTTCAAGCATAGGCACAAGAACAAAAGCACGTTCGTGAGCGTGCGGATGCGGGATAGTCAAATCTATACCGTTTTCGTGTTCATCAATAATCTTATCGTCATAGAACAAAATATCAATATCAATTGTTCTATCGTTATATCCCGATTCATCCCCTCTTCGTCTGCCAAGCTGAGTTTCAACTCTTCTGCAGACTTTTAGCAATTCTTCAGGGTAATAAGTTGTAGAAATAATCAAAACAGCATTAACAAACCAGTTATCTGTTTTAAAATTCCAGGGTTCTGTTTCATAAAATGATGATGTACTGACTATCTTGATTTTTTCATCACCTGAAAGGAGGCTTGTTGCCTGCTGCACAAAACCTACTCTATCACCTAAATTAGAACCTAAACTTAAGTACGCAATTGACATAAGTTAATTTTATAACCTATGACCATGATAGTCAAGAATATTACATAACAAAAAATAAGACAGGGTAAAGCCTGCCTTATTTTATATAAATAATAATTATTAACCTATTGCAGTAAAATCAATTGGCGGAATGTCAGATTTCATTTCAGGCGCATCATCTATAAATTTTACGTCTTTATCAATTGCTTTAATCGTTCTGAAGATGAAATTATCTGCAGATTTGTCTTTTCCGACGACAACCATACCGTCTTTACAGAATCCAAAACCTGCCTGACCTAAAGTCATTTGATTTCTTATATTTTCTACTGAAGCACCTAAACCTTTCAGTTCGAAAGAGCTTTCCAGTGCATCAACAAACTTACCGCAATTTTTCATAGATGCTTTAGGGATAATTGTTGATGTAAATGATGGTCTTGATTGAATGTTATTCATAATAAATCTCCTGTATACATATTTGTACTTGTATAATGTACAAACAATTTTTTTTTTGCTATTTTTTATAAAATCAAGACATGTCAAATACATGCGACTATTGCGTTTCAGGATTGTTAACTTTTGTAACAATAAGATTAACCTTTGAAATCATCCCTTCACAAAAAACTTTATATACATGTAAGATTAACCCGTAAGGTAAGAGAGCAATGGCAGAAGCTACATTAAACGAGACCCTGTTATCGTATATTTATCGACGAAATCAGATCAATACACAGATAACTCAGATGCAAAACACGAAGACTCTTGCATCTGCTGAAACTGCCGATTTAGCTGACTGGAAAACTGCTAAATATCAGGCTCTCAGAATTGAATGTAAAAATATATTCTCAACAACTTACAAAGATTCATCGTACGTAGATTATACACAGATTCCTGAATACACAGAAGAAATTGAGTATATTGATTGTTTCTACGAAGCAGAAGAAGAAGATTTAATGAATTGGGAAAATTCATTAGAAAACCAAATCACTACTTTATCTGTTGAATTATCAGAAATCAACTCATATATGGAATCTTATAAGACTATGCTCAGCGATAATATCAAGAATGATTATAACTACGCTGAGGGTCTGTAATAAAGATTTTTACTTACCTAATCTTACTAAATCGATATTTATTAAGTCGTTCCGTGGAACGACTTTTTTTTTATCTTCTCAAAAGTTTAGACGGATCTTTTATTTTATTCATTGCCGTTTCTACAAATACTCTGGTAACATTTCTACCGCCATACTCACGTGCGTGCTTAGCCTTTCTGATTAAACGTTTTGCCTTAAAGGCGAGCAATTCCACATTATTCAAACCTGCAGGCGCAGTTTCTGCCTCAGGATTTAACAGAGTTTTCAGTAACTTGTCTTCATATTCTTTATTTTCAGGAGCTTTAACCTTTGTTCCAAGACAATTATTTGCAAGATTTGTGAAGGCGTAAGTGAATTGTTCAAGTCTTGTTCCCTTCAACTCATTCGGGAAGTTCAGCCCGTTTTCTTTAATATGCATAGCCCAGTCGGTCAAATGGTGAAGATCGATTCCGCCGAAAATAAAATGCTGAAAAGCGTGTTGAGCCATAAATACCGTATTAAACTCAGCTGACGGTACTAATATTTTTGTTCCTTTCGGCAATATCTGAGCTCTCGGATTCAGTGACTTATGTAAAAAGACATCAATTTGTTTTGCTTCACAAAGGCGTTCTTTATTAACAAAATATCTGTGATTTTCGATTCTTACCCCGTCGTATTCAAATTCACTGTGCTTAACTTTTGGCAGATTATAATCATCAATTTCTCGGCCTTCTGCCAACATCATATTATCTATAATATCCGAAGAATTTGAGCGATTTTCGGTCACTGTTCCTTTAATTCTTGTAAACAAATCAATATCCCCGCCGAATCTGTGATTTGGATGAGGATAATTCATCGAAAACCCAACTCCCTTTAACTGTACAGTTTCTATTCCTCTTTTGGCAAATCGTTCTGAGAGTTCACCAAGGATTTTTTCCTGATGAGCGTGCTTTGCCTCTGTTTCTTGCTGTATTTCGAACATTTTACCCATAATATCTGCAGGAATTGTACCTTTCGGTAATTTTGAAGAGGACTCTAAAGCTACCGCTGTAACAGAAGCCTCATTTGCAATTTCAAGCAGTTTGGCCCAATCGAAATAGTTTGCCCCTTTGAAAGGTGCCATATTAACTTCGCCTCCCGAGAGAGATGATTTCAACATAGACAAAAGCATACGTGTTGATTTTTCGGTCGGGGATGCCTCACCGATTTTTTCTATCCTGTCAGCACGCACGTGACTGCTATTCGCTTTAAAAGCAATTCTTTTATTATTATTTACCTGTACGACATCAGTCGGTATAAGACTAAACATTATTGGGTTCATGTATATCTCCTATACCTATATAATGCCTGTGATAATTTGTTTTGCTACTTTATTTTTTCAAGGCTTCATCAAGAGCTTTTTCAAGAACTTCAATTTTTGATTCAAGAACTTTAACTCTTGAAGAGTTTTCTGTTTTGTCTATAGATTCTTTTTCAAGTTCTCTTTTGTACATATTCAGAGATTCGGCAGTACCAGACGTCATAGCATCAAAGATAAGTGCCGTAAGTGACGCACCTGCTAAAAATGCGTAGAAGGCTGACTTCATAACCATAGGGAAAACTTCTTCCGACACTGCGGCATTTATTTGTGCCACCTGACCATATCCTAAATAAATAGCTGCCCCTAACAATAATATCCAGAAAATTGATACAAGATACTGTTTCATATTCATCTCCTTTTATAAATTTCTCAAATATTTTAATACTCTTTTTATTTTATCATCCTCATCAATCTGTAAATCAATCATATTACCATTAAACGGATTAATAAATTTAAGTTTGTAAGACTGAAGAACCTGTTCTTCAGTCTTTATTTTCATTTTCCCGAACCCGTAAAGGGTATCGTTGAACACAGGATGTCCTGCGTGTGACAAATGAACTCTTATCTGATGAGTTCTGCCTGTTTTAAGATTAACATCTATATATGTCGCATTTTCAAATTGTTCTATGACAGCCACTTCCGTAAGACTCGGTTTCCCGTCAGGCGTGACACACATTTTGTTTGGCTGAGATTTACTTCTGCCTATCGGCTCATTTATAACGAGATTTCCATCAATTCGTCCCTTTACAACCGCCCTGTAATGTTTTTCAATTTCTCTGTCCTTAATCATTTGGGCATATTTTTCGTGAGCGGTATTATGTTTTGCTATAATCAGCAGCCCGGACGTGTTTCTGTCAAGCCTGTGAAGTATTCCCGGTCTGTACACCCCGTTTATATCCGATAAACTGCCGTATTTATACAAAAGAGCATTAACCAGAGTACCGTTTTTTTCGGCCGACGTCGGATGAGTTAACATGCCGGACGGCTTGTTTACTATCGCAATATTTTCATCATCATACACAACCTGTATATCAATATTTTCAGGCTGAATAACTATATCTTCGGCACTGTCAAAATCGCATTCTATTTCATCATCGGTACGGGTAACATAAGACGGCTTGACTGTTTTACCGTTGACTGTTACTGCCTGATTTTTTATAAATGACTGGAGTCTGGTTCTTGACATATCATCAAAGACCCCCGACAAATAAGCATCAAGACGCATATCCGAATCTGTTTCATCAATTTTAAACAAATAATTAGTCATGTTTTTTATACTTTTTTGATATCAACAAAATTATTATAACAAGAACACCCGCATTGATTAAGATATCAGATATGTTAAACACAGGGAATTCAATAAATTTAAAACTTATATAATCTCTGACGTACCCGAGGACAATTCTTTCATAAGTGTTGCAAAATATCCCTGATGTAAGCATTGCCGCCGCAAAATAAACAGGAATAGAATACTTTGATACATTTTTAAATAGCTCATACATAATAAAGACTATTGCCAAAACAGAAATTATAATGAGCAGCAAAGTCAGGTGCTGAAAAGATGAAAACGCCGCGCCCGTGTTCTGCACATACACAATATCGATAAGATCAAAGTTTGCGATTGAAGTGAAGATATTATGCAGAATATGATTAGTCAAAATAAAATCAAAAGTAATCATAACCAGCAGACAAACAAAAAAGTAGACTATCGGATTAAAATTATTTTGCCTGTTTGGTGTCACTTTTCACCTCAATATAGTTATTTTTAGGGACTACATTAACTCTTCTTATAAGACACGCATACCCTGACAAATTCATATTCAGTCCTGATGCTGAAGACATTGTCGGTCTTGAATACCCGATAGATGCAACAACATATTCGTTTGTATTTTTTGTATTTGCCATCAAAATTCTTTCAAGTGAATAGTCCTGAGCAAATTTTTTGAACACATCTTTTTGTGATTTTTGCGGATAAGAAACAATTTCGGAACTTATTGAACCTATTGCAAAAATACCGTTTGGCGGTGCTATATAAAGCTTTGCACTGTACTCATCACCTGCGCCTACAAGCTGAGGTGTTTCAAGGAACATTGCAACGCTTTTTGCATCTCCCCAAGTAATAAGGATTTCTTCAGAAATAACATTTTCACCTGTTATTACCCAACTTTTACCCTTGCGTTGAAGATAATATATAACATCAACACAGCTCTTCAGTTCCCCTTTTTTGTTATCACTTGCTATTGCAGCACTTGCAACTTCCGAAACATTTACAACTGCTGTATCGCCATAGAAAGCGACCGAATTAACTTTGTTTTTATAGTGAATTCCGCTATATTGTTTCCACAGTTCAGTAAAAAGTGTTCTTGTAGAGTCCATGTTGAACCCGTCATTGCTGACATACACAGGAGCGTACAACTTCAGAAAATTAGTCAAATCGTTTTGATTTGCATAGTAAACATGGTCCTGGAAAAAGCGAACAACAGAATACTTGTTTGCATAGGTAGGTTTTGAGTTCAAAAGTTTTTGTTTTATCGGCAAATCATCCGCAAAAACTGAACCGGCACCCATACTGACAATTATTAAAAGTAATAAAAATATCTTCTTCATGTTCATTGTGATATCGAATTTCTTTTTTCTTAGAAAATTATACAATAAACTAATATTTTTAACAAACCATGAGTTAATATTTTAAAAGTGAGCCTGATTTATCATTAACGAACTTATATTTTTTTCGTCCGACATTAGCCTTAAACTCTTTTCTTGAAATTGCTCTGAACACATAGTCATTTTCAAACTGGTCGATACCTGTTCCGGACAATTCTTCAAATCTTGGTTTATTCATTCTGATTCTTGCCTTCAGAAGTGTTTTATCTGAACAGCCAAGCATCAAATCAGCATCAATAGGCTCTTTTTCAAAATAAACGATCTGCTTATCAGGCTTTAAGAAGATAACTCCGTCACAGGTCACATTTGTATCTTTCTTAAACATTTTCAGATCGGCATGAATTAAATCTCTGCTTTTATACACCCCGTAAAAATCTGCATTATCTGAATATGCGTGAATATACCTTTTACACCCGGATGTAAACAACGCAATCAGACATATTAAAAGTATTCCGGAATATTTTTTCATCATTCTTTTGCCCTTACTCTCAGTTCATACATCTCATTCATATCAAGAGAAACGTTAGAAATAACTATTTCCTCCAAATCATATTCTTTCGGGACAAATACCGTTATATAATACTGTGACTCTCTGTCAAAGAAGACAGGCAGAGGGTTTTCATAGAAGAGTTCCTTTGATATTTTTACGTTATTTTTTATAGCCATTTCAGTCGGTGCTGCCAAGGCCATATGAATACCAACCCCTGCAGACATAAAGGTTCCGAACGTAGAATAAGTAATTATATTTGATAAAAGTTTACCAAAACTTGCCAGAGTATAATAGGTTCCCTTATCCGCTTTTCTGAGTTTTCTGTACAGCTGCCTTCTTGTTTCAGATTTGATTACACTGCCGTTTTTTAACACAAAAAATATTTCCGAATCGGAAGATAACAAAATCGGCAAAGTACCGTTATTTCTGATTACAACGTTATAAACATTATAGGTTTTACGAACTCTTTTCTGCTTATAATCTGCTGTTGAAACTAATGAAAAATCTGCATCAACATTGAAGGCTGCATTTTCGGCGAAAACACCTGAGTTAAACCCAAGACAAAACAATAGAAAACAAACCAAAAACTTTTTCATAAGCCCTCAAATATATGTACTTTCTGAATTATACACTAAATTTCAGCTCAGGACAAATTCGTGAATGAAATACACAATCTCTGATTATTTTTTGTTTATGCTATTTTTAAAATCTTCAAAAGCTTTAAAATTATTATTTATAACAAAATTGCTCTGAACTGATTTAGATTTATCATCATTTACTTTTCTCTTCAATAATTTATTCAAAGCAAACGGCAGACCAAAGCCGAGTGTTATTTAAAAGTATGTTTGATTCAATATTACCAACAATGTCAATAGGAGACAGCCATTTAAATTTAAGGTCGTTACGCATACTATTGCTATTTATTGGGGTATTTATTTGAATTTAGATTACGCTATCTTTGGGAAATATTATATATTATCCGCTTGAACACTACACACTTACCCCTGGTGAAACTTGTGAAAATTAAAAATTGCGTTATCCAATTTTTAATAGCAAAAAAAAATTACAATCACTGAATTTATTCTGTTTTGAACAAATCGTGTATTCTAACAAAAAAGACACCTTTCGGTGTCTTAAATGGCAGGGTTGACACTTCCGGGTTCGAACTCTTTAAGAGTTATTACGAACACTTGAATGCCCCGGTTGCCCTAAAAATATGTAATCTCAGATCTGCACTCAAAATGGTTGCATAAATGTTTTTAGTTATTTTTGTTAATTGCAGTATAATAATCAACATTATAAATATTTAGAAGTTCTGCCAGTTTTGTAGGTTTTGCCTTATCCATTGCATCATAAGTAGTAGCATAATTATTCTTTGTTAACCATTGTGCAACGTCAGAGCTAATGCTTTCTATCCATTTTGTCATATCAATTTCGTTGATATTCCCATCATTGTCTTTTGCTTTTGATGTTTCAATGGTCAATACTGTTTTGTCAGGAATACTTGTCCAACTATTGGTTTCTTCATTATATTCAGAAGTGTAATTTAACTGGAAGAAATTACTGATTTGAATCATTCCCTGACGTTGTTTATTTTTTTTCATTTCTGTTGTATTAGTCATATTAAAACTATCTTTGTTTAAAAGACTCAAAGTTGTACAGTCTTTTGCATAATTATCGTAATTTCCATCAAAACCATAAGTTCCGTCTTTGTATACATTGAATGCAATTCTTAAATCATCAATGTTTGTATTAGAGAATATAATTGAATCATCTCCTCCCCAATCAGAAATAGCTAAATCAGTTGTTGTATCAAATTTATCGATATAATAATTATCGCTATTATTATCCTGTGATAATGATTCATATTTATCGTGTCCACCCATATAATGAAAATCAGTATTAGCACTTGCGCAATAAAACGATTTGACTAATTTTCTGAAGTTGTACGCTCCTGTGTATGTCAGCAATGACGGGTTCA
>JAILHQ010000070.1 GCA_024695725.1 Cyanobacteria bacterium RUI128
TCATCCGACTTAAGCTCTCCTTGCAGCCAGCGATCTAATTTGTCATTAAGCATACCCGGGTCAACATGATGCGGAGTAAATAACCCCTGCGCGTCATCTCCCAAGCCTAATGCCACATTTGCGTTGTTATCTTCAATAGAGAAATTTATGTCATCTGTTCTGCCATTCTCTGCATCTCGTCCGCTGCTTCCATCAGTTCCTCTTGCGTTGCTTCGGGATTGTTCTGAAGATAAAGCGCGAACGCTCCCTGAGCTTCTTCGCTTTTTAGTGTAAGCATTATAAATAGAATAGCCGCCTTGTCGAGTTTCAAGCCATTCAGACAGCCTACTAACAAGGTCTGAAATTCTGTTAATTTTTCCATTGTCAATCAACTCCATTACTTTATTTGCTGTTTCAACATTAGCATAATCTACTCTGCCAACTATTTTATAATTGTCAAAGCCGTAGTCCTCATACACATATAAAATATGGTCTTTTGTTCCGACAACACTTTGATACTGTAATCCGCTATGAGTTTTGTTCGAGTTATAGTAATCAGTTCCCACGGCTCTTGCAAATTTATAATATTCTGATTTAGGGATACGCAAACCTTGTGTTGAATAGCGAAGTTTATCTTTGTCGTTATTCAGGGAATATATTGGTTGTCCCTTGTACAAAACAGATTCACGCATAGCGGTGGTATCAGCGTATTCTTGTGAAGAAAGCAAAGCACCTCCGGCATCAATACTACCTGTATAATCGGCAGCAGAGTAATTGTCTATAAGATCTGTATGCCTGCTCCAATACTCCTGTGCAACATTTTTAAACTGTACACTGTATGTATTCATACCGGATAATACATCACAGACAAATTCCTCAAATATTTTATTTTTATCGCCCTTACACACCAATCCATATCGTGCATACATAACATCAATGATATAACGTTTTTCGTTTTCTGTCAAATGATCATTTATGTATTTACGAATTTTTACAACATCTTTGGAGTTGTAATTTTGGTGTACAAGCTCATGCTTGTTTATCTGTTCGGGAGAATATTTTGCGTGATTGCATTGAATATACAAATCACCGTCTTTTGTTATAGCGCCTCTGAATTTAACAGACGGTTTAAAGACAACCTCTCCACTATCAAAGAAAAAATATGTGTGCTTAATGCCTCGTTTTGCGTTATATTCTTCGATAGCACGCATATCATCGGTATAATACTCCTGATTTACAAATTCACAACGGAACGCACCTTGTTGCCTTATTTCTGTTCCTTGAACAGCTCTAACATTTTCTGCGTAAATTCTTCGGGAGCTTTCGGTATCTGTCCTTTTTCCGCCATTTTCTTCAGCTCTTCCTGTTGTTTGGTAAAGGCTTCCGCTTGGCTCATTGGCACCCTCACTAATGCTCCGTCCCACGCTTCGAGTAGTAACATCGTTTCGTCTTTCATCATGATCCCCGCTTTCTTTTGCATTATTATTTGAATTTTGCATAGAATAGGTATTGACAATATCGCTTTTATATAGTATAATATTGTCAACAGGATTGGTGTCTGCCAGCTTGGGCAATTGTAGCCCTCTGCTTTGCGGCCAATCCTGTATTTTTATGTCATCAACATACTTTATGTTCCCTAATCTTGCCTGGTTTTCTATAAATGTTTGGGCATTATTTCTACCGTAAACACTTGCCACTCTGTTTACATAAAAATGACTCTGGCGTTTATTCAGATGCAGCGCTGCGACAACAGGTCTTCCGCTTTTATCCACATCCTCAGTCAGTATGACATATGCGCCCGGAACCGTATCCGACGCTAACACCATGATCGGGTCGTTGATAAGGTTCGGCATGTTTCGTATGGTGTCTAATGACACATCATGCTTCCCCCCTGTAAGTTTCACAAGCACATCCTGGTGCATGATAACCGGAAGGTTCGTTGCACCGAGTCTTGTCAATATATACGGTGTATCACCAAATTCCAAAGACTCATCCGACTTAAGCTCTCCTTGCAGCCAGCGATCTAATTTGTCATTAAGCATACCCGGGTCAACATGATGCGGAGTAAATAACCCCTGCGCGTCATCTCCCAAGCCTAATTCCATGTTTGCACCGTTATCCGTCGATAACGAATACCGTTCGTTTTCCAATTGTTGATTTTGTAAAACAGTATATATATTCTTGCCGCCATCTGTGAACAGATTTTCAAAATCGCCTATGGATGCGCTTTTTTTATATTGCTCTATAATGGCAGAAGCAAGCGCATCTATTCCGTCACCACCGAATCTGTTAGATAACATACCCATAAGCTCATCATGGGAAGCAATTTCAGGTTTTATCGTCTTTTTAACCGCTGATACTATAGCGTCACTTCTTCTTGCCTCTGTATGGTCAGAAGATTCGGCTTTTTTAGTGTCCTCAGTTTCAGGCTTACTATTCAAAGGTTTCAGCTTTTCGATTCTTTCTGCATCTTTAACTAAAGCCTTGTTTTTTCCCT
>JAILHQ010000073.1 GCA_024695725.1 Cyanobacteria bacterium RUI128
ACGTGGTTTAGCCATAAATACACTCAATTTGAGTGCAAATATAACCATAATATCTCAATAATAACGCAAAATTAATGTCTGAAATGCAGATATTTATAATTATTTAACCATAAATTCATGGTTATAATCGGGATTTAGGGATATTATAATATGATAAATAACATGATAAATAAGAAAAGAAAATAGAAAGTAATAAAGAATAAAGAAATCTTTTCAAGCATTGTCGTACTTTCGTACTCTCAACGCTTGTCATCAATTCAAGTTTTCTTTTCTTTTTTTTTCGATTGTCATCTTTGTCGTAAACATTATCGTACTCTCCATGTTGTTTCTATTCAAAAAGAATTATCGTACTCTCCAAATAATTATCGTACTCTGGAGAATTATCGTACTGCTGACGTATTTTCGTACTGTAGAGCAGTCATGTTTCTTTTCTCTCCAAAAGGTTATTATTGGAAAACTCAAATTACACAACAGAGTTTTCTTGCCAAATCCGAAAGATAAATGATGATTTTTGAAGGAAATATAGTCTCTACGCGCGCGCATGCGTGATGCTGACAATCTGCCGAGGTGGTCAAAAAAATCAAGAAATTCGTAAAATACGAAAGTTACCTCACGTTCTGACTCCATTCATGCCATCCGTCAGCAGATAACACATTAGTGCAGGGTGTTTCGCTTTCGCTGATGACACCAGATAGATGTCCGTAGGCTTCATGTCGTGGCTCCTGTTGGCGTATCTCTTGATTGACGGTATATTATCAGTATTGATATTGTCGAACGCGCAGAAGTGTTAAATACGAAATCTACCCAGTATGGCCCAACCAGGCAATGCAGAGTCATGTTCCTGGCAATACTGATGTCATGTTGTTCCTGATGTTCTCCCTTAATGCCCAGCCCAACTTTGGACTCTATGAAGGTTCGCTCAAATCTGAGCAGGCTATTTGTAAATAAATCAGAGAATTGTTAAAGCGTTTTCACATTTATAAGTGCAAACACAATGATAACGCTCAAAAAGTGATACATTATTGCTATAATGTAACTATTTTGAGTTTTGCGCAGTCATTAGGAAAGAAATTCAGTTTGAAGTGAAGTATGTGATAGGATGGGCCGATTTTCGTTTTCCCTGCATGACTGGTAACTGCCATAACCACATCTGGACAGCAAAAACGTGTATGATGGTCAAGGTAGGTTTTCACCCTTTTGGGTGTAAACCGATTTCCCCAAGGTGGCGAATGGTATTTTACCGTAAAATCCTCACTCGCCCTCATCAGCGAATGAAATCTATCTTAAAATCCTCGCTCCCCCAATCTGTGGAATGAGAAATCTTGTCGTTCTCGCAATCATTCTCATTTTGTAGATGTTGTGTAACCATCATGTCACAGTTCTTCGGAGGCTACAGAACTTTGTCACGCAGACCGTATGACTCAGGACTTGTCTGACCATGTAACGCATCCGCATAATAAAAATAGCGAGCTGTAGAATCGTTTAACTCGTTTTCTTCCTGTGCGTGTATTGGCCCAAATCATTTGTGATGTGGGCTGTCCTGGAAGTGTTTTGAGTGAGTGGTGGGTGTCGGTTTAGGTGTTCGTTTTGGGTGTTGGTTTGGTATGCTGCAAACCTTTGAGGGAAACAACACCTTTGCAGCCTACAAAGTATCTTATAGATAAAATGCCAAAATAAGCCCAAATTAAGCCCGTACAAAGGATTTTAGGTGCAAAGGTGTAAAGTTATAAGGTATGAATAAGAAAAACGGCTTAAAACGGCTAAAAATAGGCTTTTTGAATATAGGCACAAAAAAAGCGGGTACAACTTGCACCCGCTAACAATAAATAAGACTACTACAAACTACTAAATAACAATCGGTTTATCAATAATCAGATAATATGGTTTATCTTCAATCAGGACACATTTTGCAGATACCAGATAAACGGCTTTTTTGCTTTCATTTGCTCTACTCAGTAAGATGTTGCATATCTCACTACTACTAAATGTGTATGACAAAGTAAAACTACCTTTGCAGCCGTTTTTCTTTGTTCTAATGTTTGCACCAGTACAAGCATTAAAGCACATATACATGTTATCTTTGTCATCTATATGTAGCGCTACCTTTGCACCTTCTTTTACATCATACTTTCGTGCAAGTGATTGCGACAAGTTTACGGATGAATGTTTGTAACCTTTTACAGCCGTTAATGTAGGTAAAGAAGGACGTCCTACTTTTCGCTTGTTGTTGTGATCTACCTTCATAATTATAATGCTTTAAATTCATCCATAAATCTATTAAATAAGATACCTTGCATCTTTGTAAGACGCTTATAAATAGAAGGTGCACCGCAACCGTACATATTACCAATTTCAGTGAGATTAAGAGAGTATTTGAAATACATCTCAAGCAAAGTAAATTCATCTTTAGAAAACGTTTTCTTTGCATACGCTTTCACTTTGTCGGCAAGTGCTTGTACCTTGTCTTTGTTGTTTGTTTCCTCTTCATCATCTAAAAAAGTAAGGAAAGACCAAAACAAAGATGAAGGACTAACTTCTTTTTGGCTATCTCTATATGCTTTTTTTGATAACTGTCTGAAGGTAGCACGGAACACAATTTCAAATGTACTTTCATCATCACTTACTTTTTGTCTTGTTGTCAAGTAAGCATCATGAAAAATGTCTTGTTGATAGTTAAACATTAACTCACCAAACAAGTTAGTAATTAGGCATTTAGCCTGTAATTTGCCGTAATTCTCAGCAAACCACTTGTCAAAAATCTTTTCTTTTTTCATACCCTTAAAACTTAAAAATTTACGAAATAATTTAATAATAATGTATCGCAAAGGTATGAATTATTTCTCAAACTTGATGCAAAGGTAGTACGAAAATTGCGTAATTTATAAAGTATCTAAATAACTGAAAATCAGCGTTTTATATGGGTATAGCCCCCCTTTGTGCATCGGGGATTGTGGGTGTGGCCTCACATCGGGATTTTTTAATTTTTCATTTTTCAAAAATCCTTACTCCTTCTTTGCTGCTTGGTTGAATCGAAGTCCTTGCTGGTGTCGGTTGAAGCGACCCCTATAATTTCTTGACTTCAGCGGTTTTAACATTTCAGAGAGGTTGACTCTCTTGAAACCCCTATAAACAGGAAATTCTGCATGGTGACTTGGGTGACTCAGGAGCCGATGCCGACTTGTTTGATTTTTACCTGTAGATTGTAACTGAAAAGTGTACCACCCCTAATAATCGAAAAGTGTACCACTAACCATAGAGAGAATAAGAATCAACATGTTGATTCGGCCGACTTGTTGATGTTATTGTTTAACTTTGCACTCAAATCATTAACGAT
>JAILHQ010000101.1 GCA_024695725.1 Cyanobacteria bacterium RUI128
GATATTTTACTTGATTCTGTGAACAGGCTTAACCCAAACGTGCCACAAGAGGCGATACAAGATGCCTTATTCAAACTCAAACACATTGAAAACGGCGATATACCCCAACAAAACACAGTATTTATGGATTACTTGCAAAACGGTATCACCGCAACTTATTTAGAAAACGGAGAAAGCCGTTCCGAAATAGTTTATCTTGTGGATTACAAAAAACCTGAAAACAACTCATTTATTGTTGCTAATCAATGGACTTTTATCGAGAACTCCGAAAAACGACCTGATGTTTTGTTATTCTTAAACGGAATCCCTGTCGTTTTGATAGAATTAAAATCACCTTCAAGAGAAGAAACTGATGCCTCTGAAGCATACCGTCAAATCAGAAACTATATGCACGAGATACCATCTATGTTTATCTATAACACTATCTGTGTAATGAGTGATTTACTAATTAACAAAGCAGGAACCATAACTTCAGGTGAAGACCGTTACATGGAATGGAAAACAAAAGACGGCAACTATGAAAACCTACAAGCTGCACAATTCGATACTTTCTTTGAAGGCATATTTGAAAAAGAACGGTTACTCGATATTATAAAAAACTTTATTTGTTTTTCATCTGACGGTATAGAACGAAAAAAGATATTAGCAGGTTATCACCAATATTTTGCAGTCAAAAAAGCCGTTGAATCAACAAAACACGCAACCGAAACAGACGGAAAAGGCGGTGTTTTCTGGCATACTCAAGGAAGTGGTAAATCTTTATCAATGGTATTTTATGCTCACCTTTTACAAGATGCATTAAACAGTCCGACAATCGTTGTTCTAACCGACAGAAACGATTTAGATAACCAACTGTATGGGCAGTTTAGCAAATGTAAAGATTTTCTCCGTCAAACCCCTGTTCAGGCAGAAAGCAGAGAAAACTTAAAACAACTTTTAGACGGCAGAGAAGCAAACGGCATAATCTTTACAACTATGCAAAAGTTTGAAGAATCACAAGAGCCGTTATCGGAACGCAGAAATATAATCGTTATGGCTGATGAGGCACACAGAGGACAATACGGTTTAGCTGAAAAAGTTGATGCTCAAACAGGTAAAATAAAAACAGGTACGGCACGAATAATAAGAAACAGTTTGCCTAACGCAACATTTATCGGGTTTACAGGTACACCTATTTCTCAAAAAGATAAAAACACAAGAGAAGTATTCGGGGAATATATTGATGTCTATGATATGACACAAGCCGTTGAAGATGGTGCTACCCGTCCTGTCTATTATGAAAGCAGGGTTGTTAAACTTAATCTTGACCAAGAAACTTTGGCTCTCATTGACAAAGAATATGACCTTATGGCTCTCAATGCTGACCCTGAAGTAATAGAAAAAAGCAAAAAACAACTCGGTCAGATGGAAACTCTGCTCGGTGACGATGATGTTATAGATTCGTTGGTTAATGATATTATCAAACACTACGAAGAAAACAGAGAACATCTGCTTACGGGTAAAGCAATGATTGTTGCATATTCAAGACCAATAGCCTTGAAGATTTATCATAAAATATTAGAACTTCGTCCTGCTTGGGGTAAAAAAGGCGAAGAAAAAGTTGCAGTTGTTATGACATCAAGCAACGATGACCCTGAAGATTGGCGAAAGATTATCGGAAACAAAAAACATAAAAATGATTTGGCAAAAGATTTTAAAAAAGCAGATTCCGATCTGAAAATTGCTATTGTTGTTGATATGTGGCTTACAGGGTTTGATGTTCCGTCACTTGCTACAATGTATGTGTATAAACCAATGTCAGGACATAATCTTATGCAGGCAATAGCAAGAGTGAACAGAGTATTTGAAGACAAAGAAGGTGGTCTTGTTGTTGATTATGTCGGAATTGCTACTGCTCTAAAACAAGCAATGAACGATTACACTGTTCGTGACCGCAAAAACTATGGGGATATGAACATATCACAAATGGCTTATCCAAAATTCAAAGAAAAATTAGAAGTCTGTCAGGACTTATTCCATGGTCACGATTACTCAAAATTCAAATCAGGCACAGATTTAGACAGGTCAAAAGCAATAGCAGAGGCTGTAAACTTTATTATTGCACCTGAATACAAAAACAAAAAAGAAACCTTCTTAAAAGAGGCACTGATGTTACATCAGGCATTATCACTTTGTTCTTCAATGGTTGAAGAAGAAGACAGAATAGAATCTGCTTTCTTTGAAGCAGTAAGAGTATTAGTAATGAGATTATCAAACGAAGGCAGTAAAAAGAAAATCTCATTAAAAGAAATGAACGAAAGAATTGCAGAACTTTTAAGACAAAGTATAAAAAGTGATGGTGTAATAAACTTGTTCTCTGACGTGAAAGAAAAATTCTCACTATTTGACCCTAAATTTTTGGAAGAAATTTCCAAAATGAAAGAGAAAAATATTGCCGTTGAAATCCTGAAAAAACTTATCGCCGAACAAGTTTCAATATACAAAAAAACAAACTTGGTGAAATCGGAAAAGTTTAGCGAAATAATTCAAGCCATAATGAACAAATATATAAATGGACTAATCACAAATGCAGAAGTAATAGAAGAATTGTTAAAAATAGCAAAACAAATATCTGATGCACAAAAAGAAGGTGAAGATTTAGGGTTAAATTCCGAAGAACTTGCTTTTTACGATGCTTTGACACGACCACAGGCAGTAAAGGATTTTTACAAAAATGAAGAATTGGTTGCTATGACTAAAGAATTAACAGATACGTTAAGAAAAAATAAAACAGTTGATTGGCAAAATAAGCAATTCGCAAGAGCAAAAATGATGATGATGATTAAAAGATTATTGAAAAAATATAAATACCCACCTGAAGAAGAAAAAGATGCTGTCGATACAGTAATGCGACAATGTGAACTTTGGACTGACAATGTTATGGATAATTGATAAACCATAAAAAGGACAGTAACTTTTGTTGCTGTCTTTTTTATTGCAGAAGGCGGGACTTGTATCGGATTATTCGGGTACGCATAACACTACTTTCGCTGTTAAATCCTGACGGATTTAGTCGCTCATTCGTGTTATTTGCTCTTACGAGTTTCGCAACTTCGTTGCTCACTCTACCTAAAATCCTCTGAACCCGTAAATGCTTCGCATTGGCAGATTTAAGCCCTCACCATTACAATATAAAAAGGACAGTAACTTTTGTCACTGTCCTTTTTATTGCCGAAGGCGGGACTTGAACCCGCACAGATTTCTCCATA
>JAILHQ010000107.1 GCA_024695725.1 Cyanobacteria bacterium RUI128
CGCCGTATTTGCGTTTCAGTTTATCGAGCTCAAACAGCCTTTCCTGAATTTCGTTCAGTCTTGCTGTATCGTTATCCATATTTTGAGAATAATCTCTCAGGGTAGAGCTCAGTTCTCTCAGAATTTCGTTTGCCTCAATAAGCATACCTTCAGCATCTTTCAGACTTTCATCAAGCTGAACGGCCTTTGATATATTCATTTTTATATTGGACAGACCTGCGGTAATCGAGTTATCGTCATTCGATAATGCCCAATATGCACCGCCTGTGAGTTCTTTTAATTTTTCGGCATTTTCCAGTACTGCCAATTCTCTGTTTAACTTTTCATCTTCTTCAACATCCTGAATATTTACCCCTTCAATTTCATCAATTTGGAATTTCAGGAAATCAATTTGTGCTTCTGTCATTTGTGACTGATTTTTCAGATCAACAAGCTTTTTCTTTAAATCGGTATATTCTTTATATTTTTGAGAATACTCATTCAGCAACTCTGCGCAGGTTGTTTTTACGTATGAATCTAAAAGTTTAATATGATATTTCTTCTGCAGGAAGGTGTAAGACTGATGTTGCGAGTGAATATCGAGTATAAAACTTCTCAAATCTTTTATCACATTTTGGTTAACAAGCATACCATCAATACGGTATTTTGAGGTTGTCGGGGTGATTTCTCTTGTTATAACAAACTCATTACCGTCAATTTCGATTTCGTTTTCTTTCAGAACTTTTGCGATATCAGGGTTTGCAGAACAAACTGTCAGCTCGAGCACGGCTCTTTCTTCCCCTGTTTTTATCACATCTTTTGAGCATTTCCCGCCGAGAGCATTATCAATAGCGGAAATAAGTATACTTTTCCCCGCGCCTGTTTCCCCCGTAATGACATTCAAACCCTGATGGAAATCAACCGTCCAATTATCAATCAAAATATAGTTTGAAACCGAAATACTCTTTAACATAATCTTAAATTACCCTAAAATCAAAATAATTTCAAATATGCCCATTCTTTTTATTAGGTATATAATATAATTGTACAGAAACAGGAGTAAGATATGGAAGATAAACAAACCGCAGTTATAATACCTGCAAGATACGGTTCGAGCAGATTAAAAGGCAAACCGCTTATAGAAGTAGGCGGGAAACCAATTATTCAATGGGTTTTTGAAAAGGCTGTTCAGGCAACTTTGGCTGACAGGGTTATAATTGCGACAGATAACCAACAGATTTATGAAACAGCACTGATGTTCGGCGCTGAGGCTGAAATGACTTTAGAGAGCCACAACAGCGGAAGTGATAGAATTGCGGAAATTGTTGAACGTCATCCTGAGATAGGTTATGTTGTTAATCTTCAGGGTGATGAGCCTATGATTAACCCTGAATACATCGATAAGGTTATCAGACTGGTCAAATTTGATGACAGCGCAGACGTATCTACTCTTGTAACAGAGATAACCGACAAAAAAGAGGTTGAAAACCCTAATTTGGTAAAATGTGTTTTTGATAATAACAACTTTGCGCTTTATTTTTCACGTTCAAAGATACCTTATGAGCGTAACGAAGGGCATGCCAAGTTTTATGGTCATATAGGTATTTACGGTTATAAACGTGAGGCGCTTTTTGCTATGACACACGCAACACAGACTCCTCTTGAACTTACCGAAAGTTTAGAACAGTTAAGAGTTCTTCAGATGGGTATGAAGATTAAGGTTGATTTGGTCGAAGAAAAGCCTGTCGGCATTGATACAATTGAAGATTTGAACAACTTCAAATCACTTGTCATGGCAAAGATATAGTTCTACCTATCTTAATACACCGTCATTGCGAGGAGCTTTAGCGACGTGGCAATCCAGCCTGTCATTCTGAACTTGTTTCAGACTCTCTGTCCACATGATGCAGTGGGACTACTTGTCATAGTGTTCAAAACTCTTATCAATAAGATCAGCCGGATTCAGATTCCCCTTTTCTAACTCTCTATCTATGATGAGGTTAGACAGTTTCACCTCTCCGTTCTTATATGCGATGTGCTGTCCGCTTTGAAAATAGAATGGAGTTATTCTTCCGTCTCTGAGTCTTATCCTGTCACTTCGTTCACTTCTGGATAATTCGTCGAAATCCAACTCTAATCTGCTATTCCCTGTTTTATATTTAGATGCTTCGACATTTTTGCATTGGAAAAATTTTGCCAGTTGATTAAATTCGATACGACTGTTGTAATCACTGTCACACGCCCCCATCAAAAAAACTTTCGCATCTTCACCTTGCTCCAATAACTGCCCGGAAAGCGTATTCCCTTCGGCGTATGGGGTAAGATTTATCGGATTATTCGGGTTGAAATGGTTTAGTGATATCCCCTTTTTTCCGATAATACCAACGGCAGTACATTCCTGAATGGCATCAGTTGCAGCTTCGTCTGCGGTAAGGCTTTGCAGGTATGTCCAAGGCTCATCAACAAACTTTCTTTTACCTATATCACGCTTTGTATCAAGATATTCAGCAATGGATACGGGGCGGAAAGTAATTCCGTTACGATCAGTATAGACCCCGTTTGCCTGAATAAAGTTGTGCTTTTTCCGCCCGTCTTTGTTCATCGAGAACCTGACTTTACCATCTTTGTTATGATAAAATCTCCAGTCGGTAGCCCCAACACATTCATTTTCGGAATTAAACTCATGCTGATTTATTTCTTTCAGCTTTCTTTTCGGGCCGAAATCACCCAGATAGTGATAGAACCGAGCCTGCACTGTTGTTTCATTAGTTTCGGCGTTAAACTTTGTTTTTATCCTTTTTACCGGTAAATTATTAATATCCCAGAAAGTACAGATATCATAAAACTCTTTTCCCTTATTTCCGAGCACATAGTCGTAAGAATAGGCCTTTTTGGGCGGTCTTACACCCTTAACCTCTAAAACTTTTAAATTTACGTCGGATAATTTCATCCCTTTATAAATGCTTACCATCTCAAATGACCCCGGTAACGTTACGCTATACATAAAATTCAAAAAAAATATTTTTTGCTATCCCCCGCTAAGCACTATCCTTTTGAACACCCTCAATTTTATAAGATTGGATACACCGTCATTGCGAGGAGCTTTAGCGACGTGGCAATCCAGCCTGTCATTCTGAACGCCTGTGTTTCTCCTCTCCGCTAGAGAGAGCAGAGTGAGGGACAATATACTCAATTACATGAGATTGGATACACCGTCATTGCGAGGAGCTTTAGCGACGTGGCAATCCAGCCTGTCATTCTGAACTTGTTTCAGACTCTCTGTCCCCTCTATTGGGGGAGGATTCAAATTACCCTATTGCCTTTTTATTTTGTTTATAATATAAACGATAATATATTAAAAAGAGAATATTATGAACAACAAGAAAATAACACTTGAAGAAAACTCAAAGCAGGCATCACAAAACATTTTAGAGTCGATGTGGCTGTTAGATGCGCTTGATGAACTCACACAAGATGACCCGAAATTATCTACCATAATTTCAGTAACAAAAACCAAACTAAAAACCGCTTTCGACAAAATCGAAAGCAGCCGAGAAATAATCTCTACTGCTAACAACGTATAACCTATCTTAAATTTTAAAACGGATATTGTGACTCTCTAATCTATTTAACAACCGCCTATATTTTTCTGTGTATTTTATTTTTAGTATCCCAAATGAAAAAGTTTTAATAAACTTATACTTATAATACTTTCTTTTTAAACGTTTTAGCTCTTTTTTTTCAACGGGTTTCTGTTTTACCCTTTCACTTTGCAAATAATCAAATAATAAATCTGATTTATCCGGAGCTTTTATCGGATTATTCAATGCTGATGTAAGGAAGTTTATTGCGTCTTTTCTTTTTTGTTCCAACAATGCATGAACTTTTGTATAATCAACCGTCAGTTCAGGGTCAACATTACTCAATTCATCATAATTTTTCAGAAGATGTTTATCTAATCCCATATCAAAGAAAATCTTATATCTTGCCGTACCTCTTTCAGTATTTATTATAGAGCGGAAGTGTTTTTCAAATATCAGAGAGAAACAAGTCCCGTGGAATGAATCTGTTACCACGAAAGAAGCATTTTTAATTAAATATAAGAAATCTTCAATATTATAATTATTATGCTGATTTTTCATAACATCAATATGATACCACTTAAACATATTATTAATAAAAATAACTTTCAGATTCATTTTTTTGCAAGTCTTCTTACTTCCTTTTCTTTAGATTTCGTTGTATC
>JAILHQ010000012.1 GCA_024695725.1 Cyanobacteria bacterium RUI128
ATCAGAGAATTCTTTGTTGAACATCCTGAAAAATTTGACCCGCGTGAATATATGGGACCTGGCAGAACTGCTGTTAAAGAAATGGTTATGCACAAAATGCGTGACGTTTTAGGTACTGCAGGCCACGCTGATGACTAGGGGGTAAATTCTCGGGGGTAAATCCTAGGGGGTAAATCTTAGTCCAAAAAATAAAATAATAAGATTATAAAAAGGGAAATTGATTTTCAGTTTCCCTTTTTTATTTTGAAACTTTTACATAGTTAAGCTCAGAAATATATTTTTCTACATTCGAGAACGGAACAACAATTTTATCATTCGTTTCATTTGCATTGGCAAGAGTTATGTATTTTTCATTTGCGTCAGAAACAGTGTATTGATTATTGGTACTTAACTTATGGAGAACCATATATTTGTCGCGAATTAGTAATTCTTTTTTATCTTCCGGATGTTTAAGGGTTAATTCCACTGCATAGTCTTTAGGACAGTGTTGAAAATCTTCCTTGAAATGTTTGATATTTGTTTTTGTGTACAATTTCATAATTTCATCAAGATCTTTATTCTCAAGGTTTATGTTTTTGGCATCTTTTCCGGTCAGCAGATAATAAAGTTGAGAGGCAGAACCGTTTGTGTACAGGATATCGCCTGTATCAGACAGTGACTGCATAGATTTAGGCAGTCTTTTATCTTCTTTTATTGCGCCTGAATTTATATCCTGACAGTATTTTTCAAACGCAACTTCAAAAGCTAAAACGTCACCGTCACCTTTTGAAAATTTCTTTTTAAACCCGACTACGTTTTGACCGTCATCACTTTTGTAAGTAACATACGATCTGCTCGCATCTTTAAGCTCTTTTTTAGTTATGGTATATTCTTTATCTATTCCGTTAAACCTTACGGTTACCGAGTTATCGTCATTTTTTCTTATGGAATTTTTTATAATTTCTTTTCCTTCAGGTGTTGCCGAAAGCGATTTTAGCCCTGATTGTATCCATGAGCCGTTTACACCTGATTTGGTATTTGATATTTTGCCGTTAACAATAGTATTTCTGGCAGTTCCGTATAAATCAAATAAATAACCTAAAGCGGCACCATAAGCAATACCAACACCTATGTATGTACCTATACCGAGCGCTTTGTTCAGAATAGGAATACGGCCGATGTTGTACTTTTGCATAAAATCTTTATAATAGTTAACGCCGTTCAGGAAAAAGTCTAAGACAGGGTTTTTATACGCTTTTCCGTGTCGTAGGGCATTTATTCCCAGTTTAGCAAAGGTCCATAATAATGAACCGTAGGCACCTATGGCTGTGGCACTTGCTCTCTTGTCGCTCTTCTTGTCATTGGCAATCATTACGGCAACATATTCATCCTTCTTTTCAGAGAATTTGTTGTATTGGTCAACAAGAGTATTCCCATGTTTTACACCAAAGGGAATACCTGCATTATTAAAATTTAACCCGAACAAACTAACCATAACCTTGCCTTACTTTAAATAAGTATTTTTTTTCTTGAAATTTGCATGACATGACTGCATTTCGGGTAAATACTAAATAAAAATTTACAAAAACAAAAACACGTTATTACTGTTTTTTGAAGAAAGTATATTACAAAATGTAAACAAGTGTAAAAAGAACATTAAAGAATCATGAAAAACCTGCCGTATATCATGTCACAGGACGGAAATTTGGTATAAATCAACCAACAGAAATAAAGGATTACGGATATGGGTTTATCATCATCACAAGCAAGATTATTAACTTTGACTGCAAGAATGCACCAAATAGAATATAAAGCAGCTAAATTAGAAGCCATGAAATTACAAATGGCTAACGAATCTAAAAAAGTGTATGATGAATACCTCGATGCACTTGAAGCAACAAAAGTTCAGGTTAAGGTACTTAATTCTGACGGTTCGGCATCTTACAAAGATATTGAAAGCTATGATGATTTCACAGGTGCAGGCTATTCTATCAAGTTTATAGACGAAGAAGGTCCTTGTGCAGATGGTACAGCATTTGAAACAAGTTGTGCTGCACACGGTATCACATCTGTTCCGACAACAAACTTCAAAGAATTTATAACAAACCTGATTAATTCAGGTATGGTAGTTATCGTTGCAACACCGGCAAGCGGTGACGCATACGAAACAAGTGTTGCTACCAACACAGGCTTGCAGGAGGTATCAGACGAAACTCTGCTCAGAAAAGCTGAAGCTAAATATGAAGCAGATATGCGCAAGATTGATATGAAAGACAGAAAATATGACCAGGATCTTGCAGCAATCGAAGCAGAAAGAAATGCTATTAAGTCTGAAATGGAAACACTCAAGACTGTCGCAAAAGACAACGTCGAAAGAACCTTCAAACTGTTCTCATAGACACAAGGGTAAATGTTGTTACCCTACCATTACGTGCCCGATTTAGATATCGGCATGAAACAAAGATTAAAAATATAATTTTCCCTATAATTTTCCCTATTTTTTAATTTTGCCACTTAGTGATAAGTGGTTTTATTTTTGCTTAATCTTCTTGCATTACAAATAATGTTTCTATAAAATAGTTAAAGAGAGAAAAGGGGTAGGGTTATGAACGGATACAGTTTTGAGTTAATTACCGGGCCGATGAGTTGCGGCAAAACAGAGGAATTACTCAGAAGAATAAGGCGTTGTGTTATAGCAAAGAAAAAAATAAAAGTTTTTTCTCCGCTTATTGATACCCGTTCTAACGGTGATTACATAGAATCACGTAACGGACTTTGGGCTGATGCTATAAAAATCGAACACTCTATCCAGATTATGCAGCATGTTAAACCTGATGACGAAGTTATTGCGATAGACGAACTTCAATTCTTTGATTCTAACATTGTCAAAGTAATAACAACTCTTATGAAAGAGGGGAAAAAAGTTATCGGTACAGGGCTTGAGCTTGATTTTAAATCAGAGCCGTTTGGTTATATGCCTCAGCTTATGTGTATAGCAACAAAAGTTGATAAGCTTCATGCTGTATGTATGAAATGCGGCTGCGAACACGCAACAAGAACCCAAAGGCTTATAGACGGTAAACCTGCCGACAAAAGCTCACCGTTAATAATGATAGGGGGCGACGAAACCTATGAAGCCCGTTGCATAAAATGCTACGAGTTACCTGATAAAAACGCAGGTAAAAACCAATCAAACCTCAGAATCTTAAATTTTATACACAAGTAAACTATGCTTTAGCTTCAAATATACTTGGCAGAGCAATCAAAGTAACATAGAACACAAATGCAAAGAACAATAAATTTTCCATAGGATACCCCTTAATTCTTGGTATTAATTAAGTACCTGTATTATACTACTTTTTAACCAAAAATGTCATAAATGATACAAAATGAAATAGAGCCTTTTATACACTTTTTATTCTTATTTTTGAATTATAATAGAACAAAGGGGATATTATGATTAGCGAACAAACAAATAAACATATAAAAGAGGCGGAAAAGGCGCTGGCAGAACAGTTTGAGTATCTTGAAGATATTAGAGATTACAACCAGGAAAAAGTTTTGCAGGCGTTTACGGATAACAAAGTTGCACCTGAACATTTTTATACCGTATCAGGTTACGGGCATGACGATTTGGGTAAAGAGGTTCTCGATAACGTTTTTGCTCATGTGTTTAAAGCGGAAGCGGCTTTTGCAAGAACTCATATTGTTTCGGGTACTCACGCACTTTCATGTGTACTGTTCGGAAACCTCAGAGCAGGCGAAAAACTTGTTTCTGTTACGGGAACCCCTTATGATACTATGCAGGAAGTAATCGGAACAACAGGTGTGAAAAGGGAATCGCTTATCGGGCATGGCGTTTTGTATGATGAAGTTCCTCTTTTAGAAGACGGTACTGTTGATTTAAAAGGGATAGAAAACAAAATTGATAAATCTGTTAAAATGGTTGAAATTCAGCGTTCAAGAGGGTATTCTTTAAGACCGTCCATTGATATTGAAACCATAGGAAAAATTTGTGAAATAGTCAAATCTAAAAACCCTGACTGTATCTGTTTTGTTGATAACTGTTACGGTGAATTTGTTGAAAAACAGGAGCCGCTGGAAGTTGGTGCAGATATTATTGCAGGTTCACTTATCAAAAACCCGGGTGGCGGAATAGTTGAAACGGGCGGATATGTTGCAGGGAAAGAAGAATATGTTGAACAGGCGGCAATGAGTCTGACGGCACCGGGTATCGGAAGAGAAGGCGGAGCAATGCTTAATCAGCACAGACTTATTTTCCAGGGTCTGTTTATGGCACCATCTGTTGTTTGTGATGCAGTCAAAGGTGCTGTTTTGGCGGCTAAAATTTTTGAAGATATAGGTTATGTTTCAACCCCTAAATATGACGAAAAAAGAACAGATCTTATCCAGACGATAGCTTTTAATTCGCCTGAACCGCTGGAAAAATTCTGCAGAACCATTCAGGAACTTTCACCTGTTAATTCTTATGTAACCCCTGTTCCTGATGATGTTCCTGGATATGAGGATAAGATAATTATGGCGGCAGGTACATTTATAGAAGGTTCAACCATAGAATTATCAGCTGACGGCCCTATGCGTCCGCCTTATGCAGTCTATATGCAGGGTGGTTTGACTTATTCTCATGTTAAATATGTTCTTAAAAATATCTTTGAACGAGTAGGAAAATAAACTTTAATTTATCCTCTGGGATAATTGATAAATTTATCAGCCTAAATAATAATTTCACTATGAAAATAGTTATTATCGGAGGTGTTGCAGGGGGTGCAAAAGCGGCGGCAAAATCTAAGCGGTTACTTCCTGACGCACAGATAGATGTATATACACAAGATACCCATGTTTCTTATTCTGCCTGTGGTCTGCCATATTATGTACAGGGGAATTTTGAAGATTATCACAACCTTATAATCAGAACCCCCGAAAAGTTTCAGAAGGACGGTATTGATATTCATCTTCGGCACAGGGTTACAAAAATCATGCCTGAACAAAACAGGGTAAGAGTACATAATTTAGATAAAAATACAGAGTTTGAGGTTGAGTATGACAGATTGTTGATTGCAACGGGCGCAGTGCCCTTTATGCCTGATATAAAAGGGATTGATTTGAAAAATGTGTTTAAATTGAGAACGCTTGAGGACGGGATAAACTTAAGAGAAAAATTGAGACAGTCTAAAAATGCGGTAATAATAGGCGGGGGGTATATAGGGCTTGAACTTTTGGAGGCATTTGTTTCAAACAAAGTTCATACGACGATGATAGAGCGTTCTTCGTATATTATGCCGATACTTGATAATGAATTATCCGAATTAGTTCAGGATTTTGTTGCAAATATGTATCCTGAATACACAAGGATAATTAATAATGACAATGTTGTTGAATTTACAGAAAATGGTGAAAAAATTACGTTAAGAACAGAAAAAGGGGAAATAATAGAAACCGATTTTGTCTTGGTATGCGCAGGAGTTCGGCCTGTGGTGGATATTGCTCAGGAGGCGGGAATAACACTCGGAAAAACAGGTGCTATCAAGGTAAACAGCAGAATGCAGACTAATATAAAAAACATTTATGCCTGCGGGGATTGTTCTGAAAATGTTTATTCAATGACGGGAACGCCTGCGTGGATACCATTAGGCTCAAACGCTAATAAAGAGGGAAGATGTGCCGCAATAAATATGTGTGGTGAGGTTGAAGATTTCGAAGGGGTGCTGGGTTCTGCGGTAACAAAGTATTTCGGGCTGACTATTTCCATGACCGGGTTTACGGAAAAATTTGCTCAGAAAAACGGATATGATACAGTGTCAGTTATGATTACAAAACGTGATAAAGCAGGTTACATGCCTGATGCTGAAAACGTTACTCTGAAACTTGTCGCCGACAGAAGAACTCATCAGATTTTAGGCGGGCAGGCGATAGGCTGCGGTGATGCCGATAAAAGAATAAACACGCTTTCTACCGCTCTGATAAAATATACAACGGCAGAGGAATTATCAGGTGCAGATATTACTTATGCACCGCCGTTTTCGACAAGTATTGACCCTCTTATTTCTGCGGCAAGACTGCTTGATGAAAAACTAAAACGATAAATTATTTTTTTAGATTGGCATTGACATAGTTCAGGAATTTGACGGTCTGCTCATAACTTGCCATATTTCCGTTTTGCATATAGATATCTTTTGCTTTATTCAAATCTTTTTCTGCTGATTTATAATCTTTGAGTTTCATATAAGCAAACCCTCTTCCGAAGTATGATTCAGGATATTCAGGTTTCAGTTTGAGTGCTTTTGTATAGTCTTTTACTGCCGATTTGTAATCTTGTATCATTATGTTTGAGGAACCGCGCAGAGAATAGAGCATGTAGTTGTTTTTAACTTTTTTTATCGCTTTTGTATAATCATCAGTCGCACCCTGATAATCTTTCAGGTCGGTTCTTATACCTGCTCTTATCATATATGCTTCAGCCGTCGGTTCCATATTGATAGAGTTTGTCAGATCCTGAAGTGCACCGATATTATCTTTCATCTGAACTTTTAAAGACCCCCTCTTGAAAAACGCATAAGCATAGTTCGTTTTGTTTTCGATGGCTTTGTTGAAGTCATCCATGGCTCTTTTGTAGTTCTTCATATCGGCAAAGATACTTCCGCGCGATAGGTATGCAAGACTGTTTTTCGGGTTCAGGACGATAGCGTATGAAAAGTCTGCAAAAGCACCTTTTGAATCCCCGATTTCCTGTTTTTCCATTCCGCGAAAAACGTAAATATCATCAGGTTTTTCAAGTCCGCCTGTTGCTAAGGCTTTTGACAAATCAGAGATTGCGCCTTCGTGATCCCCGTATCTAGCCTTGTTATATCCGGAAATCACAAAAAGATTTGCATCAGAAGTATTGTCCGAATATGCGTATAACGGTGTCAGGCATACTGCAAAACATACCAATAATAATTTTATAAAAATCTTTTTCATACGATGTTTCCTTTAGCAGAACCGAAAATTCGCTTTCTTGGATTATTCGGCTATCCTATCACTTCATCAACTTATATTTGCTGTCGCAAATAAGTCGTTGATTTTGTGATTACGGATGTTACGGGCTAGGCTGACGCCGTCGCCCTACCGAAAATCCGCTATTTACCCCCATCGAACATTTGTTTGATACCGTCAACAGAGCTTAAGATACCTGTTGCTTCATAAGGCATGTAAACAACCTTATTATCTTTGCCGTCAGTCATGGTCTTAAGGGTTTCAAGATATTTCATAGCGATTAAGTATTTATCAGGTTGTCCTTTATCTTCAAGTGCTTTAATAATTTTTTCAATTGCTTGTTTTTCACCGTCTGCTTCAACAATTCTTGCCTGAGCAACACCTTCGGCTTTGAGAATTGCTGCCTGTTTTTGACCTTCTGCAATATTGATAGCAGATTCTTTTTCACCTTCGGCTTTAAGAATTGCAGATTTTTTAAGACCTTCAGCTTCTAAGATAGCGGCACGTCTGTCACGTTCTGCTTTCATTTGTTTTTCCATAGCAGTCTGAATATCAACAGGAGGAATGATATCCTGTAATTCTACACGGCTGATTTTAACACCCCATTTGTTTGTTGCCTCATCTAAGATTGTTCTCAATTCCTGATTAATCTTGTCACGGGAAACGAGGGTTTCGTCTAAATCTATCTGACCGACAAGGTTTCTCAGAGTTGTCTGAGTCAGTTTTTCGATAGCATCAGGCAGGTTTTGAATTTCGTAAGTTGCTGATTTCGGATCAACAATCTGGAAATATAAAAGTGCGTTAATACTGATGGATACGTTATCTTTTGTAATTACGTTCTGGCGCGGAAAATCGTAAACTGTTTCTCTCAAATCAATTCTGTCTATTTCTTTTACGAAAGAGTATGATTTTCCGTCAAGTGTTTTTTGGGTGGTTTTCCATAAAATACCACGCGGGGTATCAATAATCGGGACAATAAAATTGAACCCTGATTCTAAGACTCTGTCAAATTTACCGAGTCTTTCAACGATAACAACTTCTGCTTGTTTTACAATAATAACTCCTTTTACGACAATAATTATTGCAAAAACTACTAATAACGATAAAAATACCATATTAAACTCTCCTATATTAAAATTAGTCTTTTACTTCTTCTACAAACATAATCAGGCTTTCGTTTCTGACGATTTTAACATTTGCTCCTTCTGCAATTTCAGAATCGCCGTCGGTTCTTGCTTCCCAACGTTCGCCATATATTGTAATAGCACCGGAAGTTTTTGTTATTGGTGAAATAACCTTAACCACCTGACCGATGTATTTGCCTTCCATGCCTGTTTTTTGTTCTTTTGTGGTTTTCAGATTCATCAAGATTGGTCTTAAGATAAGCAAAAACAGTGCCGAAAACACTACAAAAGTAAAGATTACCACATTCGTTTCAGATACAAATACTGTAAGTCCTGCCGTTGCAAACGCAGCAAAAGCGAGGTTAAGAAAAAACAAAGCAGGTGTAAAAATTTCCAAAATCAAAAACAAAACACCAATAATACACATTAATTCCCACATAGAACACACCTCTTCCTGATTAAAAATCGGGAGCGGGAAGAGATTTCCCGACTCCTGAATTTTTCTGAAATTATCTGTTAATTACTTCGTTGATATCAGCAACCATTTGGTCAGGGTCAAAACCATGAACCTTAGCGCCTGCTTCAAGGTTTTCAAATCTTGCAGCAGCACAGCCTAAACAACCTAAACCGTATTTAGCGAAAACTTCAATACTTTCAGGATATTGTTGTGCTATATCTAAAATTCCCATTTCCTTAGTAACCATTTTTTCCATGCTTTGTACTCCTTTATTCTTTTAATAAATCAATTCGTTTTTTATATCTTATTATACTGATACTTTCCTGACAAGTGACAAATACATTTACCCCATATATTTACCCCTGTATTTACCTCCTGTATTTACCCCCTGTATGTTGACTTTTGGAAAATTATCATTAAAGAAATTATATCACTAAAATGAAAGGTTTGAAAATATGGATTTCTTTAAAAGGTTTATGAAAAACGACAATACTGTTGTGGGTTTGTGTGATTTAAAAAGAAGAACAGCTATTAATTCATTTAACACTATTGGGTTGAGCGGTTTTAATAGTGGTTTTAACTCGAATGCAAAATCAATTCCGGGCGGATTATTGTACGCAAAATAGAGGGTAAATATAATTATTACCTAAATGATTTTTTAATTAGAATTGGTAATAAGAGTTCTGATTGCTTCGACTGCGACTTTAATAGCGCCTTCAGTATCGTGGACAACAGGGTTATCGAGTCCTTGTTTTTCACGTTCCTGATTTGCGACAACCAAGAAGACCGAGCCAACTTTTACCCTGAGATAACTTCCCACAACAAACAGTGCCGCAGATTCCATTTCAGAGGCAAGACAACCGAGTCTTAACCATGCCTGCCATTTGTTCATAAGTTCATAACTTACAGGCATTTTTTCAGGTTCATGCTGACCGTAGAAAGAATCTTTACATTCAACAACTCCTGCGTGATAGTTATATCCTAAATTTTTTGCTGACTGAACGAGTGCGTTCACAATATCTAAGTTGGCAACGGCAGGAAACTCTATCGGTGCATATTCTTTTGTTGTTCCTTCCATACGTATTGCACCTGTTGCAATTACGACATCTCCGCCTTTCACATCAATATCCATGCCGCCGCATGTTCCCACACGGATAAAGTATTTTGCCCCTGCTTTTACAAGTTCTTCTAACGCAATAGAAGCAGATGGTCCGCCTATACCTGTTGAGGTTACGCTGACCTTTACCCCGTTGAGGTATCCCGTATAGGTTACGTACTCTCTGTTATCGGCGATAAGTTCCGCGTTATTGAAATATGCAGCAATTTTTTTGCATCGTTTAGGATCTCCCGGAAGAATAACATATTCTCCGACATCGCCTTCTTTTACATTAATATGATATTGTCGACCATCTTCTGCATATTTCATATAACTCTCCTTATAATAATGAAAAAAAGAAAACCTGTTCACTACTTAGATAATACTTTTTTGCATTCTTGTTGAACGATCTTCGCTTAACAAATTCTTTAATTTCATGATAGCTTGTGCGTGTATTTGACATGCTCTTGATTCTGAAATACCTACGGTTTCTCCGATTTCTTTGAAGGTCATGTTTTCGTGGTAGTAAAGAACCATAACCATTCTTTCTCTCTCAGGCAGTCTCTTAAGTGCTTTTTCAAGCTGAGCCTTAACATCTTTGTTCTCATATTCTTCATGAGGTGTTGCGTGATTTTCATCTTTAATCGTATCTATGATTTCGAGATTATCATCGCCTGAGCCTTTCTTTTCGTAAATAGAAGTAATTGTTGTATCATCGGATAAAATCTGATCAACTTTTTCGGTTTCCATTCCCAAAAGTTCGGCTACTTCAGAATTTGTTGCAGTTCTGCCAAATTGTTTTTTAAGCTGTTCCTGAGCTTCTTTGACATCTTTAATTTTTCTTCTCACGCTACGAGGAAGAAAATCTTGTGAACGGATTTTATCAATAATATTACCCCTGATTCTCACAAGTGCGTATGTTTCAAATCTTGCACCGGTTCTTGGTGAATATTTTTCGACGGCATCAATCAAACCTTCTATCCCGTAGCTTGATATATCTTCAAAAGTGAAGGTTGGAGGGAGTGCAACTTTAACACGACCGACAACATATCTTGTAAGATAGATATATTGTACAATCAGCGTGTCTCTTAACTCTTTATTGTCATGATCGGCTAAGTATGCTTCCCACACCTTGACAATCTCTTCGTCTGAGAGTCGTTTTATGTTGTTATAGGAGCTAAAATTGTTTTCGTTCTCCATCCCGCTACCCGTAAAATGTGTTCACATTCTAATTATATAGATTTATGAACTATTTTTATCGTGTAAATGTATGAACTTTTAAAAAATGACTAAAGTGTATGATTGATGCCTGTTTTATATAATCGTTAAGATATGTAAATAAATGCAACAAAGATATTACAGAACACGAAAATTGTGTCGTATATCATGACACGGAATGGAACTAATGGTATTAACCAACTAATAAAGGGACTACGGATATGGGTTTATCATCATCACAAGCTAGATTATTGAATCTGACTGCAAGAATGCACCAGATTGAATACAAAGCTGCCAAACTTGAAGCTCAAAAGCTTCAAATGGCGAACGAATCACGCCGTGTATATGATGAGTATCTTGATGCACTTGAACAAACAAAAGTTCAGGTTAAAACCCTCAACGACGACGGTTCTGCAAGCTATAAAGATATACATAGCTATCAAAACTTTATTGATGCAGGATATGCATTGGAATTTAATGGAACAATATATAACGGAAAACAAGAATGCATTTATACTGTGCCTGATGATTGTATGCCAGATGGTGTATATTGGAGTAATCCTCCTGGACCGTACTATTTTGATTCTACAGATACTGTGACTGGTGAATATGTTGGTGCTTCCTTATATGGATTTACAGATAAGAATGGTACATATTTTTATGTAAAAAATCATGAGACTATAAATCCTACAGAATTTGATGGGACTTTTTCAAAACTTGCAAATGAAGCATTTGGCGCAAGCTACACAACCGAGCCAACCGGTCAAACCTTTGAACAAATAATTACTAATTTGATAAATTCTGGTGATGTTAGAATAGTCAGACTAAAAGATAATTCTGAAACATCTGTTGCAATCGATACAGGCTTACAAGAAATATCAGATGAAACTTTACTAAGAAAAGCTGAAGCGAAATACGAAGCAGATATGCGCAAGATTGATGCAAAAGACAGAAAGTATGATACAGACCTTGCAGCACTTGAAGCAGAACGTAATGCTATTAAATCAGAAATGGAAACACTCAAGACTGTTGCCAAAGACAACGTTGAAAGAACCTTCAAGTTGTTCTCATAAGGGTAGGGGTAAATATTACTCTGCCTTTACATGCCCAATTAAAAATATTGGCATATAACCAAGATTCAAAAATATAATTTTCCCTATTTTTTAATTTTGCCACTTGAATCAAGTGGTTTTATTTTTATTAAAATATTTTGAATTAGTAAATGAATTATAGTTTATCTAAATCTGAAAATTGAAATAAAAAACAACCTCTCAGCAGAAGAAATCAAATTTCTTAACTATATATTAAAGCTCTTTATAGAACCTTCAATATGGTAAATAGGTTCTCCGCATGTTATCTCAATCACTTTTAAAACAAATTCCTTTGCAGAATCCTGTGAAGTCAGGAAAAATTCCCTGTTAGGATAATTTTTGATTTTAAATATAGAATTTTGCATTTTATCAACCGGTACGTACAGGGATGCGATTTCATTGTCTAAAAGACGTTTCATGATTTCATCTTTGTCATCCGTTCCTCTTGTGACCTCGCTGAAACTTCCTCTTATAGCCATAATTCTGCCGCTGAAAACAGACTTATTGCCTTCTCTGTATAATTCCTGCGGTTTAAAGTTACAACGGGTTGTAAGACTGATTTTATGCCACATGATATTTACCGTAATAACGGTTTTCTGAGGGTCATAATCAAGATAAATGTTCTGGGTTGGTACCCCTCTTGATGCAAAAGATTTCTTTAACGCTTCTATAATAATTTTTAAATCTTCTATAATTTCATTAAAAATTTCTACAGTATGAACGGTTGCGTTTTGGTAATCAAGAAACTGCTTGTACATGTGCGTAGAAATTAATCCGACTCTCTCCTGTATCAAAGCGTCTTTTCTGAAATTCATTTCCGTATTATCAAAATTCTCGTAACCGTTAACCACAATTTCTCTCCTGTATGAATTTTACAACTAAATAAAGCCCTCTGTAAAGAATTTCAAGCGATTTCTTTACATAATTAATTATAATTTGTACTAACATTTTATATGCTATTTTATTTCCCGCCCACAAACGGCTTAATAAATCTTAATGTGTAAATCTTATAAATTTACCCCTGATTGTTTTTCTCAGAATGAAATAATTAGAAATATTTAAATTATTTCTTCTGTTAATAAATTCCTGAACAGATAATAATAACAAAAATTTTAAAAAAGGTTTTCCTTAATCAATTCTTAATATCCAATAATGTTGACTATTAGCGGAAGTAAATATTATAATGTTGATATTATTTATAAAAGGAGAGATTATGAGTGAATTTGCATACAAAAGATTAGACAAAAAAGAATACACATCAGAAGATATAAAAAAGATTATTGCAGAAAATAATGTAAGATTTATAAAACTTCAGTTCGTTGATATGAACGGTCAGGTAAAAAATATGTCTGTTCCTGCGCAACACATAGACAGAGTTTTGAACAATGAAATCATGCTTGACGGTTCGTCAATTAAAGGGTTCAGAAGCATAGAAACATCAGATATGTTCTTCTATCCTGATAAGAATACATTTGAAATTCTCCCATGGAGAAATGAAGAAGGTTATCAGTCTGCACGTATAATTTGCGATATTTATAATGCAGACGGAACACCGTTTGAAGGTTGTCCGCGTTGTAACCTTAAACGTGTTATGAACGAAGCTAAGAAATTAGGTTTCACAATGAACATCGGTCCTGAAGCAGAATTCTTCCTTTTCGCAAAAGATGAAGATGGAAACATAACAACAACTACTCAGGATAATGCAGGTTATTACGATGTTGGGCCTGAAGATTTAGGCGAAGATGTTCGTTCTGATATAGTTACAACCTTGCAGGAAATGGGTTTTGATATTGAAGCATCACACCATGAGGTTGCTGACGGTCAGCATGAAGTAGATTTCAGATACGCAGATATCTTAACAACTGCTGATAACGTAACTACATTTAAAATGGTTGTTAAAGCAATAGCTGCACAACACTATTTACACGCAACATTTATGCCAAAGCCTATTTTTGGTATAAACGGTTCAGGCATGCACTGTAATGTTTCATTGTTTAAAGATAACAAGAACGCTTTCTTTGATGAAAAAGCTGAATATCAGTTATCTGATACCGCAAAATATGCAATCGGCGGGTTGCTGAAACACATCAAGAGCATAACGGCTATTCTTAACCCGACAGTAAACAGTTATAAACGTTTGGTTCCGGGCTATGAAGCACCTGTTTATCTGGCATGGTCTTTGGCAAACAGAAGTGCCCTGTTGAGAGTACCTGCAAAACGTGGTACTGCAACAAGAGTTGAGTTGCGTTCACCTGACCCTGCTTGTAACCCATATTTAGCATTCGCAGCTATTTTGGAAGCATGCTTAGACGGTATCAGAAATAAAATTGATCCGCCTGCTCCTGTTGAAAGCAATATCTACAAATTGACTTCTAAGGAAAGAAAAAGACAAAAAATTGATTCACTTCCTGGTACACTTAAAGAGGCTGTTGATTTGTTTGACAAATCACTTGTTGCAAATGCAGCACTTGGTCAGCATATTATGAATGAATTTGTAACCACAAAAGAAAAAGAGTGGGATTCATACAGAACGGCTGTTACGAAGTGGGAATTGGATAAATATTTAGCAAGATATTAATCAGAGTTTAGCGATGGACAAGGTTCATCGCTAAATTTTTTTATTTACCTTTATGAAATCCTTTTGTCTGAGATACGTATCTTCCGATTGATTTGATTTTGGCTTCGATACAATTTCTGCACTTGCCTGAATGTTCATTAAGGCAAATTTTATTCGGGTAAATTTCATATTTAACCTTGTATTCCGTATCTAAAATATTAGGCATTACAACGTTTGCACCGCTTTGCAGTGCAATAATTCTTCCCATAGGATTGATTGTTTCCATTGCGGTTGTCGCAGGAATATTGATATCAGGCATGAGAAGTCTTACGGTTGCCATAACCTTTAATGCCATATCAAAATTCTCAGGGTTTAAATCTGATTTCAAAGGTGTTTCAGGGTGTGGTATAAAAGGTCCTATCCCTATCATATCCGCATCAAGTTCTTTAAAGAACAAAATATCATCAGCTAATGATTCAACAGTTTGTTTCGGCAGTCCGACAAGACAACCTGAACCCGTTTCATAGCCTAATTCTTTTATGTCATAAAGACATCTGACACGGTTTTCGAAACTCATATTAGGATGCATTTTTTTATAAAGCTCTTTATCCGTTGTTTCTATTCTTAAAAGATATCTGTCTGCACCTGCATCTTTATACGCTTTGTATTCTTCTTTTGTTTTTTCTCCGATACTGAGAGTCAGTGCTACATCATTTTTCTTGATTTCTCTTATAATATGGCACAGCTTGTCGATATCGTAATAGGCATCTTCCCCGGACTGAAGTACGACTGTTTTGTATCCTAATTCGACTCCTTTTTGAACATATTTTATTATTTCATCAGGTTCAAGTCTGTATCTTTCGGCTTTTGTATTAGGCGAACGAAGTCCGCAATATTTACAACTGCATTTGCATATATTTGAAAACTCTATTAAACCTCTTAAATGAACCTCATCGCCTACGAACTCTTTTCTGGTTTTATCGGCGTACTGACACAATTCCTTTCCGTCTGATTTCAAAAGGACAATGATTTCTTCTTTTGATAGTTTTCGTTCCCTAAAGCCTTTTTCTAAAATATTATTCAAAGATATCAAGTCTGTTACTTCCTTTACCTTTTGCATTTGCCAGTGCGGTTGTGACACCATCTAACAGTTGTTCAGGCTCGGTAAATTTTGAATAATTTGCACTTAAGCCTACACAGACACTAATATTTGTTTTAATATCATCTTTTACAAAATCGTACTTTGATATTTCGTTTCTCAAACGCTCAATAGGGATAAGCGCTTTGGTAATAGGGGTGAACGGAAGCATAATAGCAATTTTTTCTCCGCCGAAACGATAAATTCTGTCCGTTCTTCTAAAGACACGTTTCAACAGACTTGCCAATTCCGTTATTACAAAATCGCCAAATTCTTTTCCGTATTTTTCGTTTACTCCTGCCATATCGTCAATATCGAGCATTGCAACAGAAATATTGTAGATATAACGTCTTCCTTTATAAAACTCAAATTCAAACGCAGAGTCAAATTCCTGTCTGTTATACAACCCTGTCATAGCATCTTTGAGCGAATGTTTTGCCTGTTCGTTGAACATAAATTTAATCTTAAACAAGACTTCCAATTCTCTTACGATTAAATCAAACAAAACAGTTTCGTATAAATCAAACTGTTTTTCCGACGCAAGATAAAAACCGCCCGACAGTCTTGCACCGAATTTGTATGGTATTATGACAGTCGTTTTGAAATCTTTGTATTTAAGATTACTTGTCTCTTTTATTACACCGTCAATGATATTACATTGAAGTTCGCAAATTCTTTTGTATTTTTCCATTTCGTCAAAGAATTTATCACGTGCTTCGTTAATTAAATCTATTGAAATATTTTCGTTGTGGGAAGATAAATTAAGGGTATTAACCGTTGAATCGTCTGATTCGTTAAAGTATAAACCGCAAACATCATAAGGCAGATACTTTCTTATTAGTTTAAAAATATTTGACGATAGTGTTTCCTCAAAATTTACATTCTCAACGAGTGCTTTAAACTCTTCCGTAATTGATGTTGTAAGCAAAAGTTCGTCTAAAATACTTTGAGTACGAACAGTAATCTCTTTTGCACTCGGTTTTGTTTTTAAAATTTTATTCTTAATTTTTTCAGGCACTTCATTTTCGGAAATAATATTTTCAATCATTCCCTGAACGTCTTCATATTCAAGATCTGAAGATATTTGTGCATCTGCATTAAAATCAATATTTTCAGGAATGTTAGTACCACCGCTTATTATAATAAAAGGAATAGCTGAGGTTTCTTCTTTTGAGTTTAACAGTTTCGACAGGTGATATCCGTCAAAGAAAGATGTTTCCGTATTGAAAATGATTAAATCAGGCACATCTTTATAAACTGATTTGTATGCGCTCAGTGCATCTTTTGCCGTAGTGACATTGTAATCTTCTTCAATACCTTTTAAATTTTTTGATATTTTTCCGATAAATAAAATTTTGCTTTTCATATTAAACTACTCTTTTTTATACTAACATTCATCTTTATTTTATCAGATTTATTAATTTATTTGTATAGTCAGATTATATGATTTATAAGTTCATCAAAAATGATACTCGGTGTGACATCTTTTTCCTTTCCGTAGTAAAGTTCGGTTGCGTGGCTTGAGATGTAGAGTCTTCTTTTGGCTCTTGTTATTGCAACGTAAAGTAGTCTGTAATTTTCACTTACAAGAAACAGTTTCATTTCACTGTCTGTTTTACGTTTGTAGTTTTTGTTCAGCTCTCTTATATTTTCCATAAAATCTGATGATTTCTTGAGCTGAAGTTTGCTGATATCAAGGGTAAGATTTTTTTCGCTCATTTCAGGTAAAAATACGTAATCAAACTCGTCCCCTTTTGATTTATGAAGAGTCATTATCTGAATTTTTCCTCCCGTCATATTTTCTTCTTCGTCTTCCGAAAAGAATTTAAACCCGCTCAGGTTAGGTCGGTTTGACAGTTCTTCCAGTCTTTGCACTGTTTGGTTAAAAGAGTCAGAGTTCAGCCTTGCGCACAGGGTTGAGATAAGACAGATGTTTGATTTATCAAGACTTTCCGAAAAATAGTGCATACCTATCATAAGAGCCAGTTCGTCTATTGAAAGTTCAGGGAAGGAAAGCCAATAGTTCATATCCCAGTGAAAACGTGCCAAATCGGAATCTGATATTTCATCATTATCAAGCGAGATAAAATCTTCATCATAATTTTCAATTATTTTATCAAGATGAGGTTTTAGTATTCCGATTTGTGACAAAGCACTGTACGCATCTGCTGTTATTGAGTTATTGAACGGGTTAGAAATGAATCTAAGAACAGAAAAAATAACCTTAAAAATCTTTTTCTGACCAAGACATTCATTTCTTGTTATTGCCGTAAGACCTGCCGAATTAAGGTATTCTGCCCATTTGTTTACCTGATAATTGTTTCTTAAAAGAACGCCTATTGTGCAATCGGGTTTTTTGTCAAACAGAGTTTTTATAGTTCTCATTGTATTGACTTTTTCATCAGGCAGACTGTCATAAATATCAGCGTGAATAGGGTTTGTTTCTTCAGGGTTTTTGCCCTCAACGGGATTCATATAGATTTCATAAAACGGTGTTTTGAGTTTTGAATTTCCGAATTTTACAAGCGAATTTGCAAGTTTCCATACCCCTTTTGTGCAGCGTTGGGAACGGTTCATATCAACACGGTTTGAGTTTTCTATAAATTCTTTGAACCCGTCAACATCAGCATTGGTAAAGGTGGTCGTAATAGCCTGATTTATATCTCCGCAGCGTATAAGATTATTGTGTTTCGCGCTCAGCAGATTTATAAGCCGCTGCTGAACAGAGGAAGAATCTTGTGCCTCATCTTCAATAATGTATTCACAGATTTCCTGATAATATTCCAAAATATCCCTGTTTTCCTCAAGCAGTCTGACAGAACTCAGCAGAATGTCGTCATAATCTATGAGGTTATTTTGTTTTAATTTTTCCTGATAACTGTAGAAAAATTTCAAAAATCTTGCAAGTTTCATATCCCCTGCAGAACCCTTTGTCAGATTAAGAAGTTTTTTAATTCTTGTGGTATCAATGTTTTCAGAGGTTCCTCCCCCTAATTTAAAGACCGAAATCGCTCTGTCAAAATCTTCAAGGTCATCGTTTGCAAGATGTATAAGTGAATGCAAAAGATTTCCTCTCTGAGTATCGTCACAAATATCGAAATCTGAATTAAGTCCGAGTCGTTCAAAGTTAGAATTTTCCTTCAGAATTTTAAGTGCAAGTCCGTGAATGGTGCTTATATTTGGCATTTTTGTACTGTCAGGATCAATATTTTTTATCCTGTCTTTGAAATTTCTCGCAGCAGATTCCATATATGTAAGTACATAAATATTTTCAGGGTTAATACCACTATTCATAAGTTTTACGATAAGAGCAAGCAGAATAGTGGTTTTGCCCGCACCCGGAACGGCAGATATCGCCATTCTGCCTTTTTCATATTCAAGAACGGGTTTCTGATCATCTCTCGGAATAATTTGAAAACTCTTTTTATCCTCTTTCTCGTTTTCATAATTGAGAGGAATGAGATATTGTTCTATCCCGCCAAAGTTCTCAACCCCCTGAGCATCAAACAGACTTGAAAAAGCAACGATTTTTTCCGTATTTAAACAGAGTTTTCTCAGAGTTTTGCAGGTTTTTTCTCTCGAAAGTCTTATGTTGTCTTCTATTGTGTAACTTTCTTTTTCCCAGCTTTTCTGGAAAACCCATGAGTTGTACAACGGGCCGATGTCGGTTATTATCCATTCCTGAGAAGATGTATCAAGCCAGACTTGGTATTTTGTTTTAATTTTGTTGTCTATGATTTTTTGAGGGGTGGATATTATTAAATCTTTATCCCCTGTGTCAAGTGTCATATAAGGGTTTTCGGAAATAATAGAATTTTCTATCTGGTTTAAAACCTCTTCTTCAAAGCTATCAGGTTTATTGTTTTCAAAAACCTTTTCAAAGTCCTGCAATTCCTTCATAAAGAAATTAAACTTAGCCAAATCGTATTTATTAACCTTTTTGATGAAGTTTGAATAAACAAAAAATGCTTTTTCCGAAAGAGGTAAATCTTTTCGCTTCAACTCTTCCAGCATATTGAGAAAATCTGTATAACTGTTTGTGTAACATCCCAAATCAGCAGGAAGTAAAGTATTTTCCTGTTTATAATTATCAAATATTGTTTTGCAGATTTTAACAGGAATTCCGAGATATTTTGACAGAATAACTCTTATCTCATACTCATCAACCACTTTATTTTCCGATAATTTTAATACGGTTATAACAGTTTTAATCAAAGGGTTATCGGCAAGTTTTTCGTTCCCCGAGATAAATAACGGGTAAGCGTTTTTCAGTTCCGACTTGAAAATGTGTTTAAGTATTCTGTCCTGAACCGGGGTAATAACCGATATTTCGTTCGGTTTAATGCCTTTTCCCAATAATTCGTTAATTACTTCAAGTGCTTTTTCGAGCATATCGACACGTTTTGAAACGGAATACACTGACAAATTATCAAGCGGTTGTTTGTCCGAATTTAAAATATTTTCTCTCAGGGCAAGAATGTTTTTGTTTTCCTGAACATCTTCAATTTTTTCATTAAAAATATTTTCCAACCGTCTGACGAAATCTCCATCTGCACAAAGATAACCGCACCTGCTTCCGCCGTTTTTATCCGTTAAAATAAGGCTTTCTTTAAGCTGGGGTTTTATTGATTCAATAAAATCGTACGCCAGTGGGGTGAGTTCATCCGCATCTTCAACAATAAGATATTTTATATTTTTAAAATAATCAGTATTTTTAAAAATATGTGAAAATATTTGAGCCTGTCTTATATAGTCAAACGTTCTCAAATCAATGGTTTTAGACTTAAATCGGTTTATTATTCTTGCCGCATCTTCCCCGAAGGCCTCTCCGAGAATTTGAGATTTTTTCTCAACATCTTTTGGTGAAAGATTATTGTTCACTATAAGAGAATATCTTCTGAAAATCTGGTGAAGAAGTGATTTTTTTGAATTATAACCTTTGACCTCTTCCTCTTTAACTATTTGTTTTAAAAGATATTGTGAAATTTCAAGTCCTGACAGGTTTGGGTTTATCAAATTTGTTGGTTTTGTGATTTTGTTTTCAAGTATTCCCCAGTTATCAAGAATCGTGTTATAAATAAGTCCGTTAAAGGTATAAATTTTTATATCGGAAATTACATTTTTTTTAGATAATTTAAGAATATTTTTTACGATATTTTTTTTAGAATTTGAATTAAAAGTTAAGACTAAAATTTCTGACGGTTTAACTTCCTCAGGCATTTTAATATCAAGCCATTCGACATATTTTTCGGCAATTAATTTAGAATTATTTTTATCAGAAATTTTGTTTATAATCATATTTAAATTGTAGCATAAATCAGGTTGCAAAATTTTATTTTTTTTACATAATATAAATATAATAAATTTTTGGCTATCACATTTTTTAAAGGAGAAAAATTATGGCATTACTTAAGAAAAATGCAACATTAGCTCAGGATGCAGATATTCATCAGGAAATCATCAATGCAGCAGGCAAAATTTACAACTATCTTTCAGACAAAGGTGAAGTTACTATTTCTAAAATGAAAAAAGATTTAGACTTGTATGAAAACTTTGCTGAAATGGGTTTAGGCTGGTTATCAAGAGAAGATAAGCTTGAATATACAAAGAATGCAAGATCAGTTTCTGTAAAATTAAGATAAGAAACAGACAATAAAAAAGAGGGGCACAATTTTGTGTCCCTCTTTTATTATGAAAATTATTCTAAATAATTTCGTTATATGATGACGGGTTAGTCAGCAAATCATAATTGATTTCATTTTCATTATCTGCAATAGCTGCAGCGACAACCGCGTCTGAAGTTACATTGACAAGGGTTCTCATCATATCGGTAATTCTTTCGATAGTGAATAAGAACGCAAAGCCTGCAGCGAGTTGTTCAGGACTCAAGCCCATACCGTTCAGGATAAGAGCAATTGTAATCAAACCTGCGCCAGGAATACCCGCACTTGTTGATGATGCAACGATAGCTAATAACGCAATCTGGATAATCAACAGAGGTGTTAAAGCAATACCGTAAGCCTGTGCAAGGAATATAACTGCAACAACCTGAAGTAATGCAGTACCGTCCATATTCAATGTAGCGCCTAAAGGTAAAACAAAGCTTGAAACCTTGTGAGAGATACCTCTCTTTTCACAACAAGCAATTGTCAAAGGTAATGTAGCTGATGAACTTGCTGTACCGAATGCAACCATCATTGCTTCTGCAATAGCTGCGTACAGCATCATTACAGGTACTTTTGAGAATATTTTAAGGAATATCGGGTAAACAATAAATAACTGTATTGCAAAACCGATAGCCAATACCATAAGGTATTTTGAAATACTTACAAAGATATCTGCACCGAAGGATGAAACAGATAAAGCTGTCAATGCAAAAACACCGGGTGCAGCGAAGAACATAATCCAGTCTGTTACCTTCATTGTAGCAGCAAATACTGATTCAAAGAAAGAAACTAAAGAACGGTTAACATCTCCGACTTTAGCAAGTGCAATTGCAAACATTACGGTAAATACAATAATCTGAACCATTTGACCATGAGCAACAGCTTCTAACGGGTTCTTAGGAACAAGGTTTAAGAAAAATTCAATGATTTGTCCTTTCTGAGCAGCAATTGTTGTTGCAACAGTGTTTTGAATATCATGTGCCGTACCTTGTGCGATGTAATGTTGTGCGCCAAGTCCCGGTTGGAACAACAGTGCAAGAACTGCACCTATTGTGACTGCGGCAACCGTAATAATACCGTAATAGATAATAAGTTTTTTACCAAATTTTCCTAACTGTTTGTTATCCCCGACACTTGTTATACCGATAACTATTGCGGATATAACCAACGGAATAACAACCATTTGGATAAGTCTTATAAATAATTGACCGATAATTGTCAGCGCACTCATAATCACAGGATTTTGATGTGAATGCAAAAATATACCGACAATAACACCGGCAATAAGACCGAAGAATATGTGCCAATTTCTCTTGATTCCTAACCCTAGGGCGATTAGCACGTGCATGTGTAGTTTCATACTATAAATCCTCTCATTATTCTTAACACTATATGTTGTACCCATTGTACTAAATTACGCAAAATATTTCAAGAACTACAAATGAATGATTTTTTGAGTAAAGTTTTGTAACATTTTTTAGTTCAGTCTTAAAGAAAACCCCTAAATAACCGTAAACCATGGTGGGAAAATTTGCCGAATTTATTCTATTGAGAATAAGTTCAGCCGGAAAAGGAAAATTCTATGGGTTTATCGTCATCACAAGCAAGATTGCTTACATTAACAGCAAGAATGCACCAAATAGAATACAAGGCTGCTAAGCTCGAAGCTCAGAAGCTTCAGATGGCTAACGAGTCTAAGAAGGTTTATGACGAATATCTTGATGCCTTAGAATTAACAAAAATTCAGAGAGCAACACTTAATAATGACGGTTCAGTTAAGTATGTTGATGCAACTTATAATGATTTATGCTTCAACAACGGCGGAAAGAGATTTGGTTTAGTTGCTATCGGCAGCGGAAAACCAATGATTCCTGAAAACATTGCAACAAAATACGAAGAAAATATGTTCGATCCTGCAGCATTTGCAACAGCAATGACAGGATATGTTCCGACAGTAATTCCTCAATTCGGATACAATTCAACTTACACTCCGCCAAACAACGCAACAGAAGTACCTGAAAATAATGATATTTCAATCTCTATGGGAGAGGCTAAAAATACAACCATCTCCGATAATACAACAGGTATCACATTAACTTTAAGCAATGGTCTTACTACAGGCGGTTACACCTACAACATCAAATCAAAAGACGGTTCTGACCAGGATGTTACCTTCCAGTACCTCAACAACGGCAGACTGGTAATCTTCGGTAACAACCTCGAAATCGTATCAAACGGTTCTCAAAATGACGATATTATTCTTTTAGGAAATAACAACGAACTTAACGCAGGTGCAGGAGATGATATTATTCGTGTAGGTTACACTCTCGGACAAAATCCGTTCAAATCAGCATCTACCGGAAATACCATTATTGCAGGCGCAGGCACTGACCACATTGTTTTGGGTGCTGAAGGTAACGAAGTTAGCGGTGTTGAAAACCTCTTATCAATGAGTACAGGAATTCAAAGCGGAACAACAATCTCAGGTTCTCCAAATACGTGGGCTTGGTATCAAAGCAGCGGTGTTAATTCAGGTGCTGTGTCACAATCAGCTGATGTAATTGAAGGACCGGCTTCTCAGGGTAGTGTAGGTGATTGCAGATTATTCTCTTTAATTAACAGTTTGGGCGGAAATAATAACAACGGTAATTTATCAAAATATGTTGATATTACTAAATCAGGTTCTAATTACAACGTAACATTCAAGAAATATACAGGTACAAACAAAACGGCTACAATTTCTGAAAGTGAAGTTCAAAATACACAAAATGTTACAGGTGATTTAACAACAATTTTAATTGATCTCGCACTCAACAAATTGATGGATCAAAACGGAGATGATCCGAGATTAGCAAGCGCTGTTACAACCCAAGATAATGCATTTTCAAGAGCAGATTACAACACCGTTTCATTATA
>JAILHQ010000022.1 GCA_024695725.1 Cyanobacteria bacterium RUI128
TAATTAATTTTTTCAATGATTCCGAAAATAAATCATTCGATTACAGACAGTCTTTGTTAGTAAAACACAGACATTTAAAACCAAGCAAGGATATTGTAATCATTGCAATCGACGACGGAAGTTATGAATACATACTTGATAAATACGGCGAATGGCCAATTTCAAGAAGGGTATATTCAAAGATAATCGAAAGAGTTGAGGCGGATAATCCTAAAGCGCTGATATTTGACCTGATGTTTATAAAATCGTTTAAATCTGATATGAAAGCGGATGCACATCTTGCGTCAACAATGGCAAAGTATGACAATATCTATACCGCAATCAATTTTGATAATCAGTCAACAGATGTCAGATCCCCGATTGTATTACCGGAAAGGATGTCTGTTTCTGTGGATCACAGGTCAAAAAATATTGATATCGAAAAGAATTTCGGGTTCTCAAATTGCAGGGCAATTATACCTCAGATTTTGGACTCAAAAACAAAAGTTGGTATGATAAACATAAATCGTTCGGAAGACGGTATTATAAGACAAGTTCCAGTGTTGGCATATTATAACGGATTATATTATCCGCATTTGACCATGTGTGCAGGGTTAGACTTATTAAGCAACAGTGATGTGAACAAGTACGTTATAGACAAGCACGCAAATCTTATCGCAGGCGGTAGAAAGATTCCTTTGACCGATTCGGGCGAGGTCGTTCTGAACTGGTACGGGCCATCACTCAGAACCTATAAAAATATACCGTTTCACAAGTTGATAAAATCAATAGAGGGTGATAAATCTATTGAACACTATGATTTTAAAAACAAGATAGTTTATATAGGTACAACGGCATCAAGTCTTTTTGACACAAAAAGTGTGCCGATTGACAAGATTTACCCGGGTGTTGAAATTCACGCAACATATATGAATAATATGATTGATAATTCATTTATTAAAAAATCGTCAGCAACCACAAATATGATTATTATTCTGCTCTTGGTGCTTACGGTCAGTTTTATTGTGTTTAAGTCAACATCTGCGATTTTTGCCACAACTTCAACCGTACTGCTTGCGGCGGCGTATTATCTGGCATCATATTACGTTATGAGTCTGTATAATTTGTGGATAGAAGTTGTTGTTCCTCTGTTTGTAACCTTGCTTACTTTTGCAATATCCTATCTTGCAAAATATTTGCTTAAATCGCGAGATTTTGAACAGCAGTACAAATTGGCTACAACTGACGGTTTGACAGAACTGTATAACCACAGATATTTTCAGGATACGCTTAAGAAACAAATCGATATGGCACGTCGTTATGAACAGGAATTTTCATTAATAATTCTGGATATCGATTTCTTTAAAAAGTTTAATGATACCTACGGACACCAGATTGGTGATGCCGTATTGAAAACAGTTGCCCAGATACTTAAGAAGAATACCCGTGCAACAGACTATGCTTGCAGATACGGCGGGGAAGAAATGAGTATTATTTTGCCTCAGACATCTAAGAGCGAAGCCTTAATCAATGCTCAGAGAATATGTGATGCTGTCGCTAACACTCCGCTTAAGGTATCAAATAATCAGGAATGTAATATAACAATCAGCCTCGGTGTGGCAACCTTCCCTCAGGACGGTGAAAGCGGTCAGAAGATAATAGAGTATGCTGATAAAGCATTATATTATGCTAAAGAACATGGTCGTAACCAGGTCGGCAAGGGGGTAAATGACGGGGTAAATGACGGGGAACCTGAGGAAGTAAACGAGGGGTAATGTCCTTTTAAATTAGTAAATGGGGGTGTTTTTGAGCGCAGATGTTGTAAAAATTATAGGCGGAGGTTTGGCAGGCTCGGAAGCTGCGCTTCAGTTGGAAAAGCGCGGGATAAATGTCGAATTATATGAGATGAGACCGCATAAGACAACGGGAGCTCATGTGTCGTCTGATTTTGCTGAGTTTGTCTGTTCAAATTCACTCGGATCTTCTGATGTTACCAATGCAAGCGGGCTTCTTAAAAAAGAAATGGGAATTATGGGCGGAGAACTCATAAAAATCGCTTATGAATGTTCTGTTCCTGCAGGAAATGCTCTTGCGATAGACAGAGAAAAATTTTCTCAAACCGTTACAGAAAGAATAAAAACAAAGGATAAGATTAAGGTTATAAATGAGGAAGTAACAGAAATTCCTGAGGGGAATGTAATTATCGCGTCAGGACCGCTTACAAGTGACAAGTTCGCAGATGCAATAAGGAATTTTACACAAGCTGAGCATTTACATTTTTTTGATGCAATTGCACCTATTGTTGAAAAAGACAGTATAAATTTTGATATAGCGTTCTACGGGAGCCGTTACGATAAAGGTGAAGCTTCTTATATAAACTGTCCGATGAACAAGGAACAGTATGAAAAATTCTATGATTACCTGATCAATGCCCCGAGAATTGAGCTGAAAGAGTTTGAAAAGGATGCCAAATTTTTTGAAGGCTGTATGCCTGTTGAAGTTATGGCAGGCAGGGGTGTCGATACCTTGAGATTTGGCCCTATGAAACCTGTCGGGCTTGTAGATAAAAGAACTAATGAGATAAACTATGCAGTTGTTCAGCTCAGACAGGATAATTCCGCAAAGACTCTGTATAATCTTGTTGGTTTCCAGACAAACCTGAAATGGGGGGCACAAAAAGAACTGTTATCTCTCATTCCCGGGTTAGAGAATGCAAATATTATGCGTTATGGGGTTATGCACAGAAATACCTTTATAAATTCCCCAGAGTTGCTTAATCCGACACTGGAAAGCAGATCAAGAAAAGGTTTGTTCTTTGCAGGTCAGATAACAGGAACTGAGGGGTATACAGAATCTATAGCAACAGGTCTGTTAGCGGGAGTAAATATGAGCAGAATGCTGAGTGGTAAACCATTATTGGAACTACCGACAGAGTGTATGTTGGGTGCATTGACGCACTATATTACAGAGCCTCAGCAGAAACATTTTCAGCCGATAAATTCAAATTGGGCGATAGTTAAAGAAATTGATATTCCGAATAAGATAAGGAAGAATAAAAAAGAGAAAAATAAAATCTTATCTGACAGAGCAATAGATACTTTAAGTATATACATAAATAACTAAAGCCCGAATTATATAATTCAGGCTTTAGTTTTTATATTGATTTGGATTTTATTAGATTACCAGTTCCAAGGTAACAGGCTGCCAAGAGCATCGCCAACACCGTCAGCTACATCAGAGATGAAGTTTCCTACATCAGAGAGTAAGTCCGAACCGAGTTCGAATGGTGCCTTAGCTATGTCCAGTATACCGTTTGCAAATTCACTGACTGCTTCGAACGGATGACCTGTGAATAATTTACCAAGAGCTCCGCCTGTTGCTCTCCAAGCGCCACCTGCAACATTACCGATGAATTTTCCGCCTGATTTGATTACTTCCCAGCCACCTTTTAATGGTGCGATAGTTGCCTGCCAGATTCCTCCGAAGAAACCTGCGTTTTCGTCTTCAGGTTGAGCAGGTACCTGCTGTCCCGGTGGTACTGCTGCTGGTTGCGGAGTGTATACTCCCGGGCAATTTTCTCTTGCAAATACTGAGTTGTTTGCTAATTGTAAGTTGATTGCGTTATAATCTTGTTCCCATTGAGAGATTGGTCTTGTATTTCCGTATGCGTATCCTATTGATGGTGATATAGTCATTTTTATTCTCCTTCAATTCTTAATTTTCCTGTGTTTCCCTGTTATTACTTTCTTAGTAATATTCTGTTTTTTATTTTAATCTTTTATTGGCGATTTATTATAACCAACCGAAGAGGGCATCACCAATACCATCGAAGAAGTCTCCAACAGCTCCGCAAGCTGTTTCAAGCCAGCCTTTGGTATCGTCAGAAGCATCGTATGGTTGAGAGAACTCAAGTTCTCTGTCCATTATTTCTTGTTTCCTTGCAGGGTCAGTTTCACCTTCAGCCGCTTTTTCAGCTTCTGCATATGATATTTCCCAAAGGATATTATCAAATTGTTCTGCTATGTCGTTGCCAATGTATGCTGATCTTAATTCGTTATCGATTCTAGCGAATGCTTCCGCCATATCTTCGTTGTAGATACCTAGTTCTTCTGCCTTGTCACGAAGAGCAAGTTCAATCTGTTTACCGTATTTAACTTTCTGTTCGTGGTCGGCATCCGCCATAAATGCTTGCATGAATGATTCGCCTTTTTCTTTAGAGTGGTATTTGTTCCAGGATTTCATTACGTCTAAAACGTTGTCCTTGTTAATATTATCGCAAACTCTGTTGAATACAGGGTCATCTGTGCCCCAGCAGTATGTTGCTTCGTAGAACTTATCTACTATATTGTTTACGCTCATATTTGATTGATGGTAAGTATCAACACCTGGGTTTGGATTTACTCCCGGTTGTGTCGGGTACAGCGGACCTGAATGAACAGGGTTTGGGTTAGCTGTTGATGGGTCATAAACGCCCGGGTTGTTTTCAAACATTGAAGAGTTGTAGCTAAAATACTGTGTTGATTGTGAAATTGTCATCTTAATTCTCCTTATATCCTCTTGTGTAAATAGTAAATTGCGTGTTATGTTTGTTTGCCGCATCATCACTTTCGTGAGTATGCGTTTATGTTTGTTTGGTACATTGCCATTCGGCCATGTATTTGTGTTTGTTTGCTGCATCATCACTTTCGTGAGTGTGCATTTATGTTTGTTTGGTGCATTGCCTTGTGGCTATGCTTTTATGTTTGTATTTGGCATCGTTACTTTCGTAACTATGCGTTTATGTTTGTTTGCTGCA
>JAILHQ010000078.1 GCA_024695725.1 Cyanobacteria bacterium RUI128
TCCGAACCTTTAAGACCACTGGAAAAAGTCGCGTCAGGCGGTGAAATATCAAGAGTTATGCTCGCTCTGAAATCAATATTTGCTCAAAATGACGATATTGATACCGTCATATTTGACGAAATTGATACCGGTATTTCGGGCAAAACCTCTCAGGCTGTTGCTGATGAAATATTATCTTTGTCAAAATACCGTCAGATTATTATGATTACCCATCAGGCAATATTAGCAGCAAAAGCTGACCAACATTTGTACGTTAAGAAAACACAAGGCGACAGCACTCAGGTTAATATTTATAATCTGTCCGAAGAGGACAGGCTTAATGCATTGGCAGAGCTTGCAAGCGGAGAAATTACAGAAGAATCTCTAAATTTTGCAAAAACCTTAGTATAGTTGTTAAGGGGTAGGGGTAAACTATTGGGGTAAATTATAGTTTAGGGGTAAATGCAAAGATTACTTACCACCCTGACACTCGTCGCTAAGACGTTAGGTCGTTAGGATTTTAGGTTCAATATATCAGGCTTTGCCTGATGAATATTATAACTATATACAGCCAAAGGCTGTAAAATGAACGGAACGTCTTAATGACATAAAGACCTAACGACTAACCCTATGAGAATAATTTAAACGTTCTTTCTACGTTGTCTTTAGCTACAGTTTTGAGAGTTTCCATCTCTGATTTTATTGCATTGCGTTCGTTATCTAATGCTGCAAGTTCGTGGTCATACAACCTGTCTTTTTTATCAATCTTGCGCATATCTGCTTCGTACTTAGCTTCTGCTTTTCTCAAGAGAGCTTCGTCTGATACTTCCTGCAAATCGGTATCAATAGCAACTGATGTTTCAAAGAAATTACCTTTGCTGTCAGGTTTTGATATAATTATTGCTCCAGCAGTAATCATATTAGTGAGCCATTCGGTACTGTTTTGGTAATCTGAAATATATTCGATACCGCTTGAAGGTATTATTGAATTTAATTCGCCTCTTGTAACTTCTTGAACCGAACCAGTATGCCCTCCATTTCTGATATTTGAACCGTTATTTACATAATAACTATTAATTGCACCACTTCCGTGAGCATATCCAAATATATACCCCGCATTATTTAGCTGATATGGAATAGGGCTGGTGATGCTTACATCCGAATAACAATTTTCAATAGTTGAGTATTGTGTCAGACTTCCAACTAAACCTCCTGCGGGTCCATTTGATGTACGAAGTGTGCTGTTTGTCACATAACAATTATAAATATGTGAGTTGTATGCAAAATTACTTAATACACCAACTGTAGTGCCACTTATGTTTGCATTACAAATTCCCAGATTTCTGACAGTTCCTTGCATTAGTCTATTAAATAAGCCTCCAGTGTTACTACTTAAATTTTTAATAACATGTCCATTACCATTTAAAATACCACTAAAGGAGCTGCGTATTGGAGTCCAGTTTTCACCTGATAAATCTAAGTCACACATCAAAATATACTTGCCGGATAAATTATTATTTATATTTTTTAAATCTTGAACTGAATTTATTGCTGTATATCCTGCAGGAATATGCGAAGGGTCTGTAATTTGCTCAATTGGTTGGAGAAGTTCTGCACTTATTCCAGGTTCAACATCGCCGATAAAATCTATTTTATATCCTGCAGCAATAAGGTTATTGTATGTTGCATCAATATAGTCAAAAGAACCTGTATTATTGATTGTTTTTAACTGAACTTTTGTCTGGTCTAATGCAACAAGGTACTCTTCATAAGCACGGCGTGATTCGTTCGCCATCTGGAGTTTTTGAGCTTCCAGTTTGGCAGCTTTGTATTCAATCTGATGCATTCTGCTGGTCAGAGTCAATAATCTAGCTTGTGACGACGACATGCCCATTTGTTGAATTTCCCTATTCCGTAATCAAATAAGTGGTTCGCGAAAATATAAAACTTATTTGTTACACCATGCATTACGGATAAATCCTACAAACCTTTAGATTTATCCATTACTTTGTTACATAAGTTTACTCATAATTTAAAAATTTTCCCGGACTTCATAATATGATTAAATATTGGTGTAATGTTAAAAATGGTAAAATTTTTTGACATGCCCTTTGTTTTTTGCGTATGATATAAAATAGCGTAGTTTTGGGTAGTGATATGTATATCAAACAGATAGAAATCGACAATTTTAAGTCGTTTGCTACTAAGGTAGAAATACCATTATTAAAAGGGTTTTCAACTATCGTAGGACCGAACGGCTCAGGAAAAAGCAACATCATTGATGCTGTACTTTTTGCTTTGGGTTTATCTACCTCCAGAACTTTGCGTGCTGAAAAATTATCCGACTTTATCTCAAACTACACAAAACGAAACGAAGCTATTGTAAAAGTTACCTTTGCCGAAGGCGAAAACGGTGAAGAATTCAGTATTACCAGAAGAATTAAAAAATCTTCTCAAGGGTATAACAGTGTTTATTATTTAGATGATAAGGTCACTACTCACACAGATATACTTATCAAATTAGAAAAATATAACGTTACTCCAAACAGCTACAACGTAGTTATGCAGGGTGATGTGGCAAGTATCATTGATGCAACCTACAATGAACGTCGTAAAATGATTGATGAAATCGCAGGGGTTGCAGATTTTGACCGTCAGATTGCTCAGGCAAGCGAAAAGCTTGACGCTGTCGAGGAAAGTGTAAAATTCTCAACCAATATTTTAAACGAAGTTCAGACAAGACTCGCCCAGCTTAAAGAAGAAAAAGAAGTCGCTTTGAAGTATCAAAAGCTCAAGGACGAAAGAGCAGGGCTTGAAAGTCAGATAAATACAGTTCGTTTCTTTGATATAAAAAACAAACTTGAGCTTGCTCACGAAAATATTCTTCAGTTTACAAAGAAGAAAAAACTTGAAGAAAATAACGCAAAAGATCTTGAAGAAAGAATCAAAATTATTGACAAACAGTATCAGGAGTTATGTGCTACCGTCAGTGAAAAAGGGGAATCACATCTGCTTGAAATTCAACAAAAGGCAGAAAGCTGCAAAGGTGAAATTTCACGCAAAGAGAATTCAATAAATTTTGAAGACAAGCAAATAATAGAGAAAAAGAAAACTATTGAAAATTCAAACAACGGAATAGAAAACCACAAAAATAAAATTGAAGTGGCTACCCAAAATATAAACGCGCGCAAGCTTGATATAGAAACAACAGACAGAGAGCTGGAAGTACAACGTGCCGAAAGAAAACGTATAACGGAAGACCTAACAGGGTTAAACGAAAATGTTGATCAGCAAATTCAGCACAGGGAAGACTTGAGAAAAGAGTTAGATGTTCTTAAAGATAAGGAAAATGCGCTTATACAGAAACAGGCCCCGTTAGATGCTCAACTCAAAACAATAAATGACAAGCTTGCTGATGCCAAAAATAGCGTACAGAACTACGACGAGCTCAAAGATAAGTACGAAATTAAAAAAGATAAACTTCAGCTTCAAATCGAGCAACTGACAAAAGAACAAAACGATTACAAAATTATTCAGCAAAACATTATTCACGAAGATGAAAAGTTATCAAACGAATTGACTGATTTGGAATTTGAGATTGCTGCCGCAAGAAGACAAATTTACAAGATGGAAGCAAGCAGAGATGCAATGGAACAGTCAAGCGGTAACAGAGCGCTGCAGATTGTTGAGAAGGCTCACTTAAATGGCGTTCATGCGCCGTTGTATCAACTCGGAAATGTTAATAAAGAATATGCAACAGCACTTGAAGTTGCGGCAGGTGCAAGAATGGGACACGTTGTTGTTGATGATCCAACGGTCGCACAAGCCGTGTTTGAAGTTGTACGTTCGGCCGGTGGCGGTCGTATTACTTGTATCCCGCTGAATAAAATTAAAAAGGCTCCGTCAAGTCTTAATTTACCTCGTGAAAAAGGTATTATTGACTACGCTATTAACCTTCTTGACTTTGACGACATTTATTTAGATGCCTTTTTCTACGCAGTACAGGATACTCTGATTGTTCAGGATAACAGGGTTGCACAAGCACTTCAGGGCAAGTTCAGAATGGTTACCTTAGACGGAACTTTGTACGAAAAATCAGGTGCTATGACGGGCGGCGGACGTTTGCAGACAAACCTGAAATTTAATGTTAATGACGATGACAGTGAGGTCGAAAAGTATAAAAAACGTCTTGAAGAAATGGAAGAAAAATACAAAAATTTAAAACTAAAAAAACAAGAACTTGAAGAAAAACGTGAAAAAACAAGAAATGATTACTCAAATGCATTGACAGAACTGAACAAAGCAAATATTGAGTTGAAATCGCTTGAAACAACGTTTGAATCATCAAAGTCGAATTATACCCAAAACCAGCAATTCATCAAATTATCAGAACCTGAGATTGAAAAAATTTCAAAAGAGCTCGATAAACTTGAAGAAAATCACATTAAATTAATTGATGAAATGAGTGAAATTAAGTCTAAAATCCAAGACATTGAGCAGTTATTAGACGACAGTGATTTGACAAAACTAAAAGAAATGACAGCAGGAATTGAAGAAGAAATTGAACGTCTAGAAGGTAAAAAACGTGACTGTGAAGGCGAAATAAAGACGTTTGAAATCGAAATTAATTTCCACGAAACAGGTATAATCAACAACAAAGAAACTATTGAAAACTGCCATAAGAGTATTGAAGAAAGCGAAAAGAACAAACTTATTTTTGCGGAAGAAATAAAAGGACTAAAAGTTCAGCTTGAAGAACACGAAGCACAAATAGCTGAAATCAAAGAAAAACTTGGCGGTTTGATGAAACAGCGTGACGAAATCGGTGCTCAGCTTATTGATATAAAGACACAAAAAGAAGTTAAAGAAAAAGAAATCGAAAGCATCACAGAGCAGATAGAATCATTCAAGTCGCGCCGCCGTGAAATTGAACCTGAACTTGAAGTGGCAAGAAAAGATTTAGAAGATGCAGGGGTCGAAATTGAAAAACTTCAGCCTGTCCAAATAACTATTGATGAGCTGAATGCAAAAATTCAGAGATTAACAAAACGTATGGATGATTTGGGTGCGGTTAATATGAATGCGATTACCCAATTTGAAGAAGTGTCTGCAAGAGAAAAAGAATTAAATGATAAGATCGAAACCCTGACAAGAGAACGTCAGGAAATATTGAAGAAAATGAACGGATATGAACAACTCAAAAAAGAAGCATTTATGGATACGTATAACAACATAAACACAAACTTTAAAGAGTTATATCATAAACTTTCAGGTGGGGAAGGTACCCTTATACTTGAAAATGAAGTTGATCCGTTCGCAGGCGGGCTTGATATTGAGGCTAAACCGGGAGATAAGCCGAAGGTCAAGCTGAAAGGTCTGTCGGGAGGAGAGAAATCTGTAGCGGCGTGTGCGTTGGTATTTGCTATTCAAAAGTATATGCCGGCACCGTTCTACGCATTGGACGAAGTCGATTCTGCACTTGATCCGCTTAATATCGATAAGCTGTCAAGCATGATTAGTTCTCAGTCACAGCAGATTCAGTTCGTTGTTGTAACACACAGAAAACCTATGATTGAAGTATCAGACAGGTCAATCGGTGTTACTCAGAAGGAAAAAGGGAAATCGTTGGTATCAGGGGTTACTCACCATAAACAAAAGGTGGCTCTCTGATAAAGTTTAAAAGGGATAGGAAAAGTGTCGCTAAATTATTTAGATTTTGATGGAATAACTAAAAATGAAAAGGGTGAATTTGACGGAATTGATGTCCTTTATGCAATGGCACGACAGGGTAAAATTGATCCGTGGGCTGTCGATATCGTTCAGGTTGCTGATATGTTCTCGGCACATCTTTTTCAGTCAAAAGCTCAAAACCTCAGATATTCAAGTCGTGTAATTCTTTATGCAGCTTTGTTGCTGAAGATGAAAGCAGATATCTTAGACGGTATTGATATTACGGAAATAATTCCTCCCAGCGAAGAAGATGGTGGTTTTGACGATGGATATATGTCTGAAGAGGATATGTATACCGATTATATTCCGACAAACAACGTTACTTCGTTTGATGAAGTTTTGCAGAGAAGAACAAGTGTAAGACTTAACCGTAACAGAGTTGTTACCCTGAGAGATTTGGTCAGACAACTCGAATTTTATGCAAAATTGGATAAAAAAGTTGAAATAGAAAACGCTAAAAAACGTGCTCAAACCGCTAGAAGAAGAAATGATATTTCGCATCTGACAGCGGCTGATATGGTTAATCTTGCACACGAAGAAGATTATAAGCTCGGAGCATCTATTTTAAGAAATAATTTGGCGGAAATCTTAGACCGTGAAGATAAGATTGAACTGAACGAATTAACCCTTCTCGGTATGGACAGAATTACCGCATATATTTCACTTTTGTTCCTCGTCAAAGAAGGTGATTATACTTTGAGTCAGGACAATTTTTATGGTGAATTGTTTGTTGTCAAAAACATACACAAGGAAGAAAAATCAGAAGAAGATGTGGTTAATGAAATGATGGTAAATGATGCGTTAACCGACGATGTCAACGCTGTTGTCGATAGCGTTGTTAATCTGAACGATAATATTGAAGTTGAGGAGTTTCATAAGTAGTGGCTAGTTTAAAATCAAGAATTGAAGCTGTTTTGTTCACAACTGCAAGAGTTTTGCAGATAGCAGATATTGCGGAAATTTTGGAAACTGATAATGTTGAAGAAGTTGAAGAAGCAATGCTTGAACTGATTATGGACTATGCAACACGTGACGGTGCACTCGAAATTGATGATGAAAACGGATACATTCTTCAGGTTAAAGATGAGCACATGGATATAGTTGAAAAACTTTGTCCTGTTGAACTTTCAAAACCGGTACTGAAAACCCTCACAGTTATTGCGCTAAAAGGTCCGATAAGACAGTCTGTTCTAAAGGAATACCGCTCAAATGCGTATGAACACATTGCGGAACTTGTTGATAAGGGTTTGGTATCAAAAACAAGAGATAAAAACGGCCGTTCGTTCAATGTTGCAACTACCCCAAAATTTGCGGAATATTTTAAACTTAAAGGCGATTTAAGATCGTTAATGAATCAGGATATTGAATCCTTACTGAAAAATTCAACTACGGAAGATTAATAAAATCAAGATATTATTGTGTTTTGGTCATGTGTTACAAAATGTTAACGGGAATTTACCCCAAAAGTCAATTTCTAAAAAAAGAAATACTTTATATAAATGTAAGCGGGATTTAAGAGTAAAATTTTAGTTGAGAAAATGTAAGATTAGATTCGGTTTACCACTAAACTAAGTTAAGTAAACGGAAGCAGTTAAAACTGTCCGTTCCACAAATTAAGTTGCGGTTTTCTTTGATATTCATATTCAGTTTTAAAGACAAGTGATTAGCCACCACTTGTCTTTTCACATTCGGGGGTTTGTATTATTGCCACGTTTTCAATATGGTTTGTATGGCAAAACATATCAAACGGTTTGACGGATTCAACCGTACAGCCTTTTGATATAAGATACTTCAAATCTCTGGCTAACGTTGTCGGACTGCAGCTGACATAGATTATTTTTGATTTTGCAAGTTTAAGTGCGTATTCAAGTGTTTTTTCGGTACAGCCTTTTCTTGGCGGGTCAAGAATTATTGCATCAAATCTTGTGGTTCTGCCTGCACATCTTTCAAAAAACTCTTCGCTGTCTTCGCAATATAGTGCGACATTGTTAATATTATTTTCTTTTTTTGTTATTTTGGCAAGTTTTACGGACTGTTCATTTTCTTCTACCGTGACAACTTTTGAACACACGTCTGCAACAACAAGACCAAAAGCTGAAATTCCGGCATAGGCATCAAGCACCTCTGGCTTGTCAAAATTGGTTTTTAAATATTCTTTCACATATTTAAAAATATTTTCGGCACTTTTAGGATTGACCTGAAAAAATGTGTTCCCGCCTATTTTGAATTTTATCCCGCAGATTTCTTCTTTTATACATTCGTTCCCGAATAAACTGATGGTTTTGTTTGTCATTATAAGGTTAGTCTGTTTGTTATTAAGGTTCACCCCGACTCCCGCTATGTCATCAAACCTGTCATAAAGTTTTTGAGCAAAATCTTTTATTCTCTCCGGAATTTTGTCGGAATTTATAACCAGAATGACAAGAACTTTTCCGTTATAAGTTGAGACTCTCATAACAACGTGTCTTAAAAGTCCCGAGTGTTTTTCTTCATCGTAGCCTTCAATCTTGTGCATCGGTGCAATCTCTCTGATAAAATCTATGATTTCATCGCAGATGGCAGGCTGAATCGGACAGTATTTAATATTCACAATGTCGTGAGATTTTGGCTTGAAATACCCCGCTAAAATTCTCTTAGAAACCTGTGTCTGTCTTATAGGATACTGAATTTTGTGCCGATATTCCCTGATTTGCGGGCTCGGAGTTACGTCGTCGATTTTTACATCAATATAACGAAGTGCATCTTCGACTATCTCTTTCTTGCATTTGAGCTGATATTCATAGTCAATGTGTTGAAGGTTACAGGCTCCGCACACGTTGTGCATAGGGCAGAACGGTTTTACCCTGTGGGGAGATTTTTCCAAAACTTCAACAAGTTCAGCCGTATAGTAACTCTTGTTTTGTCTGACAACTTTTGCTCTTACCCTGTCCTGCGGGCAAGTCTTGTCAGTAAAAATAACGACACCGTCGTGATGCGCTATTCCAGTTCCGTATGAGGATAATTTTTCTATGGTTAAATCTAATTCCATAAGTTTATTTTAGCATATAGGAAAATTGGGGTAAATAATTCAATTTTTCTTGTCACAGAATTATGTCCATGTTACGATAATAGTGTGTTTTACACAGAGGCAATATTATTGGTATTAGGAGAAAATAAATGAGTGGAAGTAGCACAGCTATTGACTTTCGAGAAATTGACAAAATTCTCGAAAAGTATGAGTACAAAAAATCGTATTTAATTGCTATGTTGCAAAGCGTTCAGGAATTATACAGATACCTTCCTGAAGAAGCTATGACCTATATTGGTGAAAAGGTTGACGATTTGTCTCCTGCAACTGTATATGGTGTTGCAACATTCTATGCGCAATTTTCATTAGAGCCTAAGGGCAAATATGAAATCAAAGTTTGTGACGGAACAGCTTGCCACGTTCGTGGTTCAATGCCTGTCCTTAATGCAATAAGAAACAAGCTTGATCTTAAAGAAGGTAAGTTAACAAGCGATGACGGTCTGTTCTCACTTGAAACAGTTAGTTGCTTGGGTGCTTGCGGTCTTGCTCCTGTTGTTATGATCAATGAAAAGGTTCATCCTCAAATGACATCAGATGCAATAAGCATTATTATTGACACCCTTTTAAGCGAAGAAAGGGGGCAATAATGGGTTTATCAATTAATATTAAAGATGAACAGGCTAAAGCTCAGGAAGCTGTAAAAGCACAAGGTTTGAGAGTACTTGTTTGTGCAGGTACAGGTTGTGTTGCTAACGGTTCATTAAAGGTTATAGAAAAGTTTAGAGAATTAGGCGCAAATGTTTCTACCTTGACTGATTATGACAAGATGACCATTGTTCCTACAGGCTGTCACGGTTTCTGTGAACAGGGTGTTTTGGTTATTATTCCTGACAAACACGTTACTTACGTAAAAGTTAAGGAAGCTGATGTAGAAGAAATTTTTGAAAGCCACGTTAAGAACGATAAGCCTGTTGAAAGACTGTTATACACAGATCCTAAATCAGGTGAACACGTTCACAGAAATGATGATATCAATTTCTATGCTAAACAAACAAGAACAGCTCTTAAAAACTGCGGTAGAATCAACGCAGAAAGCCTTGATGAAGCATTAGCTGTTCGCGGTTATGAAGCATTGAGCAAGGTTATTGAAGAAAATAACCCTGATGCAGTTATTGATACAATCATCAAATCAGGTTTAAGAGGTAGAGGTGGCGGAGGCTTCCCTACAGGTATGAAATGGAAATTCACTGCTGCAAACAAAGGTGGAAAATCTTATGTTGTTTGTAACGGTGACGAAGGTGACCCGGGTGCATTTATGGACCGTTCCGTTATGGAAGGTGACCCTCACAAATTGTTAGAAGGTATGGCAATTGCAGGTTTTGCAGTTGGGGCTGATGAAGCATATATCTATGTTCGTGCAGAATATCCGCTTGCTATCAAACGTTTGAGAATCGCTATCGCTGAAGCTGAAGAAAGAAACTATCTTGGCAAAAATATTATGGGAAGCGACTTCTCGTTCACCATCCATATTAAAGAAGGTGCAGGTGCTTTCGTTTGTGGTGAAGAAACAGCTCTTATCGCATCTATCGAAGGCGAAAGAGGTATGCCTAGACCAAAACCACCTTTCCCTGCAAACAAAGGTTTGTTCGGAAGACCTACTTTGATTAACAACGTTGAAACCTTAGCAAACGTTCCTCTTATCATTTTGAACGGTGCTGAATGGTTCTCATCAATGGGTTGTGAAACATCTAAAGGTACTAAAACTTTCGCCCTGACAGGTGAAGTTAACAATACAGGTCTTATTGAAGTTCCTATGGGTACAACATTAAGAGAAATCATCTTTGATATCGGTGGCGGTATCAGAGGCGGTAAGAAGTTCAAAGCTGTTCAAATCGGCGGCCCTTCAGGCGGTTGTTTGACAGAAGAACATCTTGATATCCCTATGGACTATGACAGTCTTATCAAAGCAGGCGCTATGGTTGGTTCAGGCGGTCTGGTTGTTATGGCTGAAGATACCTGTATGGTTGAAGTTGCAAGATTCTTTATGAACTTTACAAAGAATGAGTCTTGCGGTAAGTGTGTTCCTTGCCGTGAAGGTACTAAGAATATGCTTAAGATTTTGAAAAAAATCGTTGCAGGTAAGGGGGAAATGAAAGATTTAGAAATTTTGGAAGATCTTGCTTATACCGTAAAAGACGGTTCTCTTTGCGGTTTGGGTAAGACTGCTCCAAACCCTGTTCTTTCAACTTTGAAATACTTCAAAGATGAGTATATTGCACACATCAGAGATCATAAGTGTCCTGCAGGTGTTTGTACCGCGATGAAGAAAATTACTATCGACCCTGAAAAATGTAAGGGCTGTACAAAATGTGCTAGAACTTGTCCTGTTGGTGCTATTGAAGGTACTGTTAAGAACCCTCATAAGATTGATCAGTCAAAATGTATCAAGTGTGAGGCTTGTCTGAACAGTTGTCCGTTCAAGGCAATAGGTAAAGAGTAGGGGGAAATAAAAATGACAGAAGATAAAAAGACATTATTTATAGAAGGCAAGGAAGTAGAATTTACTAACGAACCTAACCTGCTCGAAGTTATCAGAAAAGCAGGCATGAATGTTCCTACATTCTGCTACCGTCCTGACTTAACATCATTCGGTGCTTGCAGAATGTGTGTTGTGGAAGTTGAGTATCCTAACGGAAGAAAAATGATTAACTCATCTTGTACAATGCCACCTGAAGCAGGTATCAAAGTTAAACTAAATACAGAAAAAACAAGAAGAATAAGAAAAACAGTGCTTCAACTGTTACTCGCTAACCACGACAGAAAATGTCTGACCTGCGAGCGTTCAGGCAACTGTGAATTACAACAATATGCTGAAGAATACGGAATTACAGATATTCCTTACGCTGAAAAAGACGATTTTCTGCCTGTTGATTCAAGCAGTCCGTCAATCGTTAGAGATCCTAACAAGTGTATCCTTTGCGGTGCTTGTGTAAGAGCATGTCATGAATATCAACATTCTGTATTAGGTTTTGCAAACAGAGGTTCTAAAACATTAGTTCAGCCAATGAACGGCAAACCTTTGGCAACTTCTGAATGTGTGAATTGCGGTCAATGTGCTGCTGTTTGCCCTACAGGTGCTTTAACTATCAATTCTCAAATTGAAAGTGTATGGAAAGAAATCACTAACCCTGAAAAGAAAGTGGTTGTTCAGTTTGCACCATCAGTTCGTGTTGCTATCGGTGAAATGTTCGGGTTAGAACCTGGTGTTAACTCTACTGCTAAAATCAATGCAGCACTTAAAGCTATCGGTTTTGATTTAGTATTCGATACTAACTTCTCTGCCGATTTGACAATTATGGAAGAAGCTCAGGAATTTGTTACAAGATTAACAACAGGCGGTACTTTACCGTTGTTCACATCTTGTTGTCCTGCTTGGGTAAGATTCTTAGAATTAGAACATCCTGATATGACGGCACATTTATCTACTTGTAAATCACCTCAAGGTATGTTGGGTGCTGTTATAAGAGAATATGTTCCGCAATATTATGAAGATATTACTCCTGAAAATCTTGTAAGCGTTTCTATTATGCCTTGTACCGCTAAGAAGTACGAAGCAAACAGAGAACAGTTCAAGATGCAAAACGGCGGTCAGGAAATTGACTATGTTCTTACAACTCAGGAACTCGGCAGAATGATTAAATCAGCAGGTATCGACTTCAAGAACCTTGAAGGTGCTCCTGCAGATTCACCGTTCGGCAAATACACAGGTGCAGGTACAATCTTCGGTGTATCTGGCGGTGTAGCTGAGGCAGCAGTTAGAACAGCATATCAAATGGCAACAGGCGAAGAACTTAAAGATGTTGTTATCAACGATATGCGTGGTACTCACAGAGTTAAAACCGTTGAACTTGACCTTAAAGGTACAAAAGTTAAGGTTAAAATCGTTAACACTCTCAAGGAAGCTGAAAAATGTATGAGAGAAATAAAAGAAGGTAAAGCTGATTATCAAATGTTAGAAGTAATGGCTTGCCCTGGCGGTTGTATCAACGGTGGCGGTCAGCCATTGAGCCACAACGATTCTAATATCAAGGAAGAACGCGCTCAGGGGTTATATACAGACGATGCAACAGGTCAATGGAGAAAATCTCACGAAAACCCTGATATCGTAGACCTTTATTCTAAACACCTCGAAAAACCAAATTCTCATAAGGCTCATGAGTTGTTACACACAACTTATTCCGATAAGAGAAAAGGCTGCTATATCGCTGCAGGCGAGTAGGGGTAAAGGAGTAAATATATAAAAGGTTACCCGAATGAATATATAAAACGGGCTCTTTGAAAAAAGAGTCCGTTTTTATTTGATTATGTCGATTTATTTTCCTTCGATTAGGAATAAGGTTTTTTTATATTTACCCCTACCCCCTATAATTTCATCGGGTCTATGTTCATTCTGCCAAGTCTTGCAAACGGTCTTGTTTTGTTTTCAAGAGTTACATTTCCGCTTTCTAACAGTTTCTTTCTTAATTTATATGTTTCAGGGTGTTGTTCTTTTAAAGCGTTATCGATTGCGTTTTTGCTTCTTCTGAACATTAAATTGAACTTCAGTTTAAAGTTTGTTTTTATAGTGTTTATTTGTCTTTCGGCGATTTGACCAAGATCATTTTTTGATAAATCGGCGATATCTTTAAGATAATCTTTTTTTGCAGTTGCCATAATTATTTTTGTTTTAGTCGGATCTTCAAGACCGTATTGAGCGATTTTGTCATATTGTTTTGCTGTCGCTTTGGTCTGGTTTCTGCCTGCGTGCATGCATGCTCTGTATGCAGCACGATATATCGGGTTGTGTTCTATTCCACGGATTGTTTTTTCAGGTTTGCCGAGTATTCGCATAAAAATCTCCTTAGGGGTAATGTATTTGCACATGTATAAACTACCCTCAAAATAAAAATTGCTATTTTTTTTGATATATTGCAAAAAATTTACAATCTGAGCATGTCCGTTATTACTGGCTTTTAAGGGGTTTGAAAAATTAAATTTTATTTTAGTTAGCAAAAAAATTTTGTTAGGTATATTATTTATGCAAAAAAAGAGGTTGCAAATGAAAATATGTTGTAATTATAATAATTATTCAACTTTTTCTCCGTCGTATAAAGCAATTACGGATATTAACAGGACTCAGCCTGTTCAACCTCAAGCATTGCAACCACAACCTCTAATTCCGGTTGAAGCTAAAGAAGAATCAAGAGTTAATTATAACTGGAAAACAGTTGCTATTGTCGCAGGTGTGTCTGCGCTTGCCCTTTTGGGAATTGCGGTAAGAAAACCGCTCAGGAATTTGTACAAAAATCTTGAAAGAGAATATGCAAGCCATGAACAGTACAACAACCCAAACATGAAGATATCTGTTTGTAATATTAAACCGGAAAATGATGTTCCCGCTGTGAACCCAAATGATATTGTTGAATCTTATGAGCCTGAAAGATTTTTTGAAATTTCATCAAAAAAGCGCCGTAAAAAGCCCGCAGCAGATCAAATTTATCTTGACCCAAAAGGTAATGTTATAGATATTAAAACCACAACCGGTAAAAAGCGCAAATCCGCTAAACATAAAACTGTTACTTTCGATTTTGGCGGGGCTTTTCAAAAACCTGACTCTGCTCAAAAACCGAACAGAACATATACAACAGGAAATGCTATTGATGATGCGGCAGATGCTGCTTTAAACTTCGCTATTATTGACGATATTGTTAACGGCGGAAAAGAAATAAAATCAGGTTATGAGTTTGTTAAAAATGCATTCAAATCAGGTGCTGAGCCAATGGCTGATGATGTGACCGCAGGTTTAGACGATATTGCAGGAAACACATCAATTTTTAATAAGATTGCTGACGGGATATCTGATGTTACAGATTCCATAGGCGACGGACTTGGCGATTTGACTGATTCTTTAAGTGATTTAATCTAACTCTTTTGTTTTCACTTTTTATGGTTATTATGCTATAATTTCATTATGGCAATTATTTCAGATGACGGTGATTTGGGGATAAAAAACTCCGAGAATAAGAAAAATCCTATAATAAAAAATGAGTCTATTGAGTATGACAAAACTTTTGAAAATACCATTAGACCAAAAACTTTTGAAGATTATATAGGTCAGACTGCCTTAAAAGAAACCTTAAAAATATCAATTGAGGCGGCAAAATTGAGAGAAAAACCTTTGGATCATCTTTTGTTCTACGGGCCTCCCGGGCTTGGGAAAACTACTCTTGCAGGGGTTATTGCAGAGCAAATGGGTGCGGATATTAAAATAACTTCTGCTCCGTCACTTGAGCGTCCTCGTGATATTATCGGGATATTGATGTCTTTAAAGGGCGGTGAAATTCTTTTTATTGATGAAATTCACAGACTCAATAAAGTTGCGGAAGAAATTCTTTATCCTGCTATGGAAGATTTTTCACTTGATATGACAACAGGTAAATCTCAGACAGTCAAAACTTTGAGAGTACCTTTGCCGAAGTTTACTCTAATCGGTGCAACGACTAAAGCCGGTGAACTCTCAGGCCCGCTCAGAGACAGATTTGGGATAATTCACAGATTGCAGTTCTATTCGATTGAAGAATTAACTCAGGTTATAAAACGCACGGCAGGAATTTTGGATATTAAAATAACCGAAGAAGGCGCTGTTTCTATCGCAAGACGCTCTCGCGGAACACCTCGTATTGCAAACAGACTTGTTAAACGCGTATCTGATTTTGCTTTGATTAAGTATGACGGGGTTATAACAGATGAGGTTGCCGATAATTCGTTAGATGTTCTCAATATTGACGAGTTTGGTCTGGATACGACTGACAGAGCGTTTTTAAATCTTATTATAGAAAAATATGACGGTGGTCCTGTCGGGATAGAAACAATTGCGGCTGCTCTGAGTGAGGATGTGAGAACTTTAGAAGATGTCTGTGAACCGTATCTTTTGCAATCCGGACTATTACAACGAACTCCACGGGGAAGAAAAGTATCACCTGAAGGTTACAGACACCTTGGCAAAAAATTAGACAGTTACCAACAAACTTTGTTTTAATGCGTAATAAATTGTTGACAAAATTTATTTGTGGTACAATGACTCTAAAGACGACTAGTTAAGACTTAGGGATAATATATAAGATGATAGAAATGAAGGTTATGGGTATTGCGCTTGATACGCGATCAGGTTCTCCGATTGTGGTTCTCCACGATTTGGATAATCGCCGTGCATTGCCTATTTGGATTGGTTCAGCCGAAGCCAGTGCCATTATCCGTAAGATTGAAAAATTATCAGTTACCCGCCCTATGACTCACGATTTAGTCGTTGATATTGTGAAGAAAACAGGTTTCTCCGTTTCTAAAATCGAAATTAATGATGTTGAAAAAGAAACTTATTACGCAACAATATATTTAACCAATAATGAAAAAGAAGTTGTTATTGATGCAAGACCATCTGATGCAATTGCCGTTGCAATGAGAGCGGAAGCGCCGATATATGTTACGGCTAATGTGCTTATGAATGGTGCCGTATCAACAGATTCCGCAAGGGATGAAGAAGAAGCGGAAGAATTTAAAGATTTTATCCAAAGCATAAAACCGTCTGATTTTGAAAAATTAATCGATAAACACAGAGAATCAGACCAATAAAGACTTTTATAGACACCGGACTAAATACATAACATATATTATCTAATTTCTTAAGTTTACCCTGCCGGTGTCTTTTTTATTTGTGTTTATTTTTCTTTTATATACGAGGTTTCAAACCTGTATGCTTCAAAAGTTTTTGAGAAGTGAGAAGCAGGTAAACCGGCTTTAATCTTTAATGAGTTTAAAAAATCCCGTTTATCAGGCAATTGTTCCCATACGGAAGGTAAATAAACTGCCTGATAGTTTCCGTCTCTGATAATAATTCCGTCAATATTCGGACGAATCTGGTTCAGCAAATCTTCTTCGTCTTTGAAATGCATCTGTTTCGGAACAGAAAGAAGTGAAACGGCTATTTTCAAATCTTTTATTTCACCTTTTTCGACAGGTCTGAATCTTGTATCAGAGTACGCCGCATTTTGTGCATTTATTATAATGTCATCAATCAGCGGACGGTGCGGAATGATTGAACCTATACATCCTCTCAGGTTTCCGAATTTTTCCAGTGTGACAAAGACTGCTCCGTATTCTGACAGTACCTTAGGGTACACGATTTCGGCACTGTTTGTGTTCTTATTCTTAATTGAATCTTTACAGAGATTTATTATAAAATCGGAATAATTTTCTTTTATAAATTCGTTTCTGTCACCTTCGTACAAGAACCAGCAGCCATATCCGACAACTCTGTCCCTTTCAAAAGTTGCATCACCCGAGTTCGCCATATCTATTCTTATAAGAGAATAATTCTTTTCGTTTGCAAACTGAATCAGCCCTAAAATTCCTGTTGCCCCGCAGGCAAGTTCGTGAGAAAAGTTGTTTGTCGTACAGGTTTCAATAAGTTGTGCCGTATAACCGTCAACTTTTTTTGCTCTGTCATCAGGCAAGTAATGACTTAAATCTGATGATATTACAAACCCGTTTTCAGGGTTAGGATAATAATAAGAAATTATTTTATAAACCTTGTCATAATCTTCTTTTCCGATTAGAACAGGAATTATTTTTACATCTTTAAATACGGTTTGAATGAACGGAATTTCCACTTCTATTGCGTGTTCCGGTGCGAGTGCGTTGTCATTGTATTTACCGCCGAATTTTGATATCAATTCTTTTGTTATCTCTTTATTTATGTTTATTTCTCCGAGCGGAGTTGCCCACGCATCATAACTCGTCAGGGCTATCCCTTCAAATGCGACTCTGTGTGCAGGTGCAAATATAAAGATGTTTTTTAAATTTTTGTCCAGTTGGCTTATTCCCTCGTAAGCAAGTCTGCCTGAATATACTAACCCGGCATGTGGCACAATGACGGCACGGGTTGGGGTGATATAAGTGTTTTTACTGTTCTTTTTGAATTCGTTTATCTGGTTTTGGAGCTGAGTTTTATCAGCCGTATAAAACATTCCCGCAACGGAAGGTGATTTTGTTTTCTTTATTGAAAGTGAAATCTCGTTGTTGGCCGCTATTCTGTCAGTATCATTGTTTCCCATAAAGTATATTTCTCCATCTTTGTTATTTTGTTGCACAGATATAAGTTCGTTTGCGTATACAGACGAGCTTATAAACAGTATCGATATAAA
>JAILHQ010000085.1 GCA_024695725.1 Cyanobacteria bacterium RUI128
GTCTGAAACTAAGAATTTTATTGAGAAACACAAGGGGCGTGTTATGATGCCTGCAGTTGAGAGAAGAAACTGTGAAATTCTGAAACTGTTCGGGGGAAAATACGCAGACAGAGTTTTGCTTGATATGGACAGGGCAGGGCTTATCGACATTATATTTCCTATAATGCTTGATGTTAAGAAGGTTCCGCCTAATACTCATCATCATCTGGGCTTGTTTAATCATTCAATAGAAACGGTAAAACAAATTCAGCTGATATATGAAAATTCGGAACCTGAAGTGAAGGAACACCTGGAAGAAATTGATTTTGGCGGGGATACAAGACTTGCGCATTTAAAATTTGCGGGTTTCCTCCACGATATCGGTAAGTTTTCAACCTGGACTATAGAAGACGACGGCAGACATCGTTTTATAAGACATGATGAAATCGGTGAACAGTTAGCAAAAGGTATTTTAAGAAAGTCAAAGTTCTCAAGAAAACAGATTGATTATATTTCAGGTATAATTCGTCATCATATGTATCCGTCATCTGTTATTTCGGCTTCAAATCTGACGGATAAAGTTTATATGAGATACGTAAGAAAAGCTGGAGATAATGCGATAGACCTTATTACCATTGCAAAGGCTGACAGATTATCCGCAAGGGGGCCTATGGTTACGGACGAAATGGTTAAAGAAAATATTGACGGGCTCAATACTCTTCAGAATTTTTACCTGACAATAAAACCGACTCTCAAGCCTATTCCTAAATTGTTGGACGGGAATGATGTTATGAAAATACTCGGAATAGAACCGTCAGAAGAATTAGGCCGTATTATGGATGCTCTTCATGAAGCCCAGTTAGACGGGAAGGTTAACACAAGAGAAGACGCCGAAATTTTTGTGAAATCTTGTCAGCATTGTTAATATGCGTAAAAATAGTTCCACGCAAGCGGTTTGGAGATATCATTTATCGCAAAGACCTGAAGCACATATCTTCCGGGCTGATGAACAGTGAAGTGGTTGTAGTAGTAATATTGGTTTTGTTTCATTATTCTGTAATCGTTTGTCCAAAGAATGGAGTATCCGCTAAGAGGTACTTTTTCTTCTGCCTTAAAGAGTTGCACTCTTATAAATTCTGTATCTATTTTTTTTTGAGAATAAAAAAGGTAGTATATTCTTTTCCCTGCCTCAAACGATCTTGATGCGTGCAGAACGTTGTCTTTTGTTATGGGTTCTGCATTAAACAAAATACCTGTCTCTTCCTCTTTACAGCCCGTAAGCACAAAAGGAAGACAACATATCAGTAATATCAGAATAAATAATTTTATACTATTGCTGTAATTCTTTAATCTTTGCATTAACCGTATTAACAAGACCTTTATCCTGTTCTAATTTAACGTATTTTTTGTAATTATCAACAGCTTTTGTGTTGTTATGTTCATATTCATAAGCAAGACCTAAAGCGTAATATGCGTAGGTGTATTTATCGTCTATTGCGATAACTTTGTTGAAACAGTCAATAGCATCATTCAGTTTATTTGTGTTTGCATACACAAGTCCAAGGTTAAACCAGCCGTCTGTGTACTTGTCGTCACAATCTATTGCCTTTTGGTAATATTCTCCGGATTTTACCAAATCTTTGTTTGTTTTGTAGATATTACCTATTTTAAGCAGAACCTCTTTGTTGTCAGGATTCATCTGGACAACTTTTTCGTAAGGTGCAAGCGCTGCTTTATAGTTTTTAGCTTTGTAGTATTTATCAGCCGTTGCCAGAAGTGATGCATATTCAACCTCTTTGTTATCGCTGTGAGAGGTTGCTAATTTTTCGAGGTCCTCTGTTGAGAGAGAATCTTTATACGCTTCGTAGGCATCCGTGTAGTCCTGATTTTTAGGTTCTATGCCTGCAGCCTTTTGGTAGTTAGACAAGGCTGCACCCTTTTCGCCTTTTTTATCGTGAGCCTGAGCAAGCCCCATATATGCAGAAGGCTCTTTCGGGTTCATTTCGGCTGCCTTGTTAAAGGTTGCAATAGCCTCGTCGTTCTTGTTTTCATCAAGAAGTTTATATCCGTATTCAATTAAGGCTGCGTTTAAGTTTGTTCTGATAACTTCATCGTTCTTCAGAGTCAGAATTTTTTCGTATGCTGCAATCGCATCTTTATAGTTTTCGGTTGCGTGCAGGGCGATAGCCTTGTTGTAGTTCAGGCTGTAATTGTTCGGATCTTTTGAAAGTGCAATATTGTAGTATTGTATTGCTTTTGCAAAGTTGTTTTCTTTATGATAACAAAACGCTAAGTCCTTTACGGTATCCATATCGTTACCATCTATCGCATAAGCTTTTTCGAAATTAGCGAGTGCAAGATCCATTTTATCGGTTCTTTTGTATAATGCACCGAGGTTAATATAACCGTCCGGATCGTTAGGATATGCCGCAATGTAGGCTTTATATTGTTTAATTGCTTCGTCGTCTTTCGACTGAGCAGATAACATATTCGCATAATCAAGTCTGAATTCGTTCATTCCCGGTGCTATTTCAAACAGTTTGTTATAAGTAGCCTCAGCTTTGCTGTAATCTTCTACCGTCTGATAGCAGAGTGCTAACTGTGCAAGTGCTTTTACGCTGTTACTATCCTGTTCAACAGCTTTTTCAAGCATAGGTATTGCCTCTTTATATTCTTTCAGTTTATAAAGAGCGGTACCGTATTTTGAATAGTCTTTGAACGCTTTCGGATTTTTTTCATACATTGATTTGAAGATTTCACAAGCCTTTTCAGCCTTGTCGCTCATAAAATATGCTTCTGCAAGGTTTGCTCTTGCTTCATCGTTATCAGGGTATAATTCGAGGAATTTGTTGTAGTATTCTTCAGCATCTCCGTATTGGTTTCTTGCAAGCTGAACGTTTGCAATGTTTATATAGTTATATTTGTATTCAGGGCATAATTCCATTGCTTTTTCGTAAGCATCAAGAGCTTTGTCGTTTTCGTTCAGGGTTTGATAAATACTTCCTAAACTTACGTATAAGAAGGCATCATTCGGTCTGAGTTCAAGCGCTTTTTTGTAGGCAGTTACTGCTTCTTTATACTTTTCCTGAATGGAATAAAGACCGCCTAATTTTGTATAAAGCAGAATATCGTCATCGTTGTTAACTTCGATAGCTTTCAGTATGAAATTAACTGCTCCTGCTATGTCCTGCTTGTATTCACAGGCGCTTGCCTGTTGATAGTATTGATGAGCCTCTTTTGTCATTTTTGCAGATACCGTATTAACGGACAGAGCCAATGACATCAATAATGCAATCCCCAAATAACGTTTTTTCATCATATTTATCCTTATTATTTTATATTTTTACCCCGTGTGCTTTTGATAAAATATCAAGTTCGCTCATTTTTTGTGTAATTAATTTTGAAAGTGAGCTTATATCGAGAACTTTGTTCAACTCATAAGCCTTTTTGTATAATTCATCGGCTTTTTTGATTGTATCCTGTTTATCAGGAGAATTAGCCACCATTTCCTTCTGGCAGTCGCCCGACATCAGGTAGAGTTTAATAAGCTGATATTTGATATCATATCCCCTTGCGATTGTAAGTGCTCTGTCAATGTAGATTCGTGCTGATTCGTAATCCTTCAGTGACAGATAAATTCTGCATATAAGTTTATCAAACAGTAATGCAAAATAGTGGTTGCAAATTTCAGGTTTTTGGGCAATGCTGAGTGCTTTTGTTGCAATATCCAGAGCCTGTTGTTTGTCAACCATAATAGTTGCTTCAGCAGTTAGGTACCAGCCGAGAAGAACCCCGACCGCATTTTTTTCTTTTGCGAAATATTCAAGCTGTTTTGTATAAATTTTTATAGCGCTTTGTGCTGACTGCGACTGTAATATAATTTTCCCGAGTATCAGTTTTGAAATATTCTTTGTAAGTTTGTCGTTAATATTGTCCGCAAAAGATGCAATATTAAACAATTCGTCCATATCGATTTTTTCACGTTCGGTAAAGAATTTGTTCAAAAGGCTGATAAGGTTAAGTCTTGATACGACAAATGAATTGATGATATCAGAGTTTTGATAAATCTCAAAAATATCATTCAGTATTTTGTTGGACATTGCGATGTTGCCCTTGATGGTGTTTGCAAGAGCCAATTCCAACTGCAGATTGCAGAAGAACTGTTTGTCGTGAATGTCGTTTGCTTCCAAAATTTTGAATAACTCGTTTATAACCTTGAATGCTCTGTCATTCCCTTGTCTTGTCAGAGCTTTAACAAGAGAAAACATAGTCGCTATCCAGGTTTCAAAAACTTCTTCTTCGCTGATAAGTTTGTATTTTGAGGATTTGTTTGCAAGAGTTGCTTCTATCACAGGAATAATTTCGTTTTCAGCAAGACTTACAACTTCCCCGAAGTTTCCGATTTTGTTCAGAGCTTTAAGTTTTCTTGATTTAATAACTGCAACTTCAAGCGACTGAGGGTTTTCAAGCTTGTTTATAACATTATCAACACACTCGATTACACCGTAATAATTTTCTGTTTTCATTGCGCAGGAGGCAATATATCCGAGTAAATCAATTTCTTCATACTTTGTATGAGGCTCCATATTTAAAGCGTTTGTCAGGAACTTTATACCTTCTTTCGGGTCTGTTGCTTCAAGCAGTTTCCCGCTTTGAACATAGATATTCTTTTTGATATTTTCCGAAGATTTAATAACATTGTTTTCAACGACATCCAATATTTGTTTTTGTGCCGTAACAAACAGGCTTGTATCTCCTATGTAGGATGCGATTTGTACTCCTGCAGTCCACACGCTGAGATACTGCTGTGTATATTTCATCTCTTTTGCCATAAAGCTCAGAGGTGCCAGGGATGACAAATGATAGTTCTGAAGAAGAACGAAGAGTTCTTCGCAGACTTTTTTGAAATTGTCTTTGTCGTTTTTAAGTTCGTCATAGATAATTTCCCACTGGGACATACTTATAAATTCATAAACAACAGGTGAAACCGAAACAAGATAGTTAAGTTTAACAAGTTTGTTCAGAATTAAATCAAGCTGTTCTAAATCAATATCCTCAAAGGTGTTGAGCATAATAGGATTTGATTTTGCGCCTAAGATGGATATGGCTGTCAGAACTCTATATGCGAGGATATCTTCTGTTTTCAGAAGATTTAATCTTTCCGCCATAACTTCTTCTATCGTAGCAGGTATTGAGAAAGGTATTCCCTCACGCTGTTTGTCTGCTGCGAGATTTATTATCTGTTCAAAATTGGAAGGGTTCCCTTTTGAGTATTTATGAATAAGATTTTTCTGTTCAATACTCAGCTCGATACCCTTATATTTATCCATAATCGGAATAAGCTGTTCTCTGTTAAGCGGTGCAATAGTAATGTTTTCATACGCAGCTTCAGTTAGATTGTCGTGCGGAATACATGCTATTGCCGAACGCGGTTGTGCGAAGGTCAGAACAAATGTCAGACTCGGTAATATTTCCGTATCGCCAAGGATAAGGTTGATAAATTCGAGTGACATTCTGTCAAGACTATTGAAATTATTCACAACGAAGACAATATCCATTGATGTCGCAACAGTCTTAAACACCTTCAGCAAAATATCGAAGGTGCGTTGTTTGCAGGCATGGATATTTTTAAACTCTCCAAACTTTTCGGGGTAGAGGAAATTGATAAAATCTTCCACTTCGTCCTGAGTGAGTTCTTTAAAATCCTGTTTAAAAAATTTGACAGATTCTTTCTTCAGTGCATCCAGATCTATGCAGAACGCATTGAGATTAAACAGGTTAAGGAAAACATCCTGAAAGAACCCCATAGGGGTTAACAGGGTGTGAGGTGAACATTTCCCCGTAAGCCAGGCAATATTTTTGTCTTTAAGTTCCTCGGTTGCGAATTTAATGACAAGACTTTTGCCTGCACCGCTTTCGCCGTTAAGTGCAATAACCTTAATATCAGGGCTTAAAACAGATTCTTTTAATTTTTCTTTTGCGTTTTGCTGGTTGTAATATATTGCTTCGTACTTAGGCATAGAATCAACGGTTGTGTTCTTACTTTCCGGAGTTTCAGCCGGTTTGTTTTTAGGTTTAAGAACAGTTCCGCATCTTCTGCAGGAAGAACTTTTGCTGGAATTTGCAGCACCGCACAGCGGACACATTTTTAAAAGTTCGTGACCGCAATTTTTGCACTTGTGAGCTGTCAAAAGGTTATGAGATTTGCAATTCGGGCATAATCTGCCAACCCTTGTTCCGCAATTCTCACACTTGAGACTCTCTTCGGATATTTCTGTTTTGCACTTAGGACAAAGCATTTTTTAGGTACCTATAATTTTATCTGAATCTGTCAAATTCCCCAATCATATATTATCATATTTTTTTATAGCGGGCTTTTTGTAAAGAAAAAATCAACCAAATGCAGTAGACGGTTCTTTGATAATTGTTTTGTAAGGATAATCGTTATAATGTTGTGAATGATTTATTGTATATTCATGGTAATATTAAACAAAAAAGGGAGTGTTTATTATGAAAAAAGTTATTGTTATAAACGGGAGTCCGAGAAAAGGGTTTAATACGGCACAACTTCTCAAGGAGGCTCAAAAAGGTGCAGAAGCGGCAGGCGCTGAGGTTGAATACTTTAATTTAGTTGATTTGAATTTTAAAGGTTGTATGAGTTGTTTTGCCTGCAAACGTAAGGGCGCAGACTTAGGCGGCCTGTGTGCTTATAAGGATGATTTAAGACCGGTTCTTGAAAAAATATTACAGGCAGATGCTGTTATAATAGGAAGCCCGATATACTATTCCTATCCGACAGGCATGTTCAGAAACCTGCTGGAAAGAATGCTTTTTGCGGGGGGTACATATATGACTGACGAAAACGGAGGTTGGAAGAGAAATCTTAAACGTGATATTCCGGTCGGGCTTATCTTTACAATGAATTGTCCTGAAGGTATGGCAAATCAGTTTGATTATCCGACATTACTCGGCGCAAATGAAACTTCTTTAAAAATGATATACGGATATTGTGAAACGCTCAATTCTTATGATACATACCAGTTCAGCGATTATTCAAAATATGACTGTGATGTGTTTGATGAGGTTCACAAACGTCAGGTTAAGGAAACACAGTTCCCTGTTGATATGAAGAAGGCTTATGAATTGGGTAAACGCTTATCCGAATTAAGGGTAACCTGCTAAACCTGTTTAGAAGAACTCGCACATAGGCTTAATCTCTCCGAAATCAAGCTCCAGAGTTTCGGTTATTTCGTTGTCTGTGAGGTAATATACTCCGACATTGTGGGCAAGCGGTTCCTGTTTAATTCCTGTTGCTTTGTATTTTTCTGAAGATATTGTTTTGGTTTCAAAATCGTACACGTTGGAATAATTCAGCCCTTCATCAACACAGGCTGGGACAAGAATATGTTTGTCTTTACTGAAGAAGGCAAGTCCGTGGCTGCGGCAGATTATCCCTCTGTATTCGTACAGAGAGCACTTTTTATCGACTAAAAAAGGACAGGCGTGCAGAAATTTTTTCTCCTTGCACTTCTTTTTATCCTCTCTTATTTTGAACATATTTTGTTCAATTTTATCGTAGGTTTCCTTATCTAAAGTCTGTACTCCGACCATCAGGTATGCAAATTCTATTTCGGTAAAAGGGTATTCACCTTTTTCGCAGCAGGAAGAACACCCTGCCTTACAGCAAATGTATGGCGCCTGCTCTTCAAAGTATTCTCCGAGTTTTTTCTCAAGATACTTTAGGTATATTCTGTATTTTTGAAGATCTTCAAATGTAACCATAATTTTTATTTGCTTAATTCAAGTAACCCGAGTGCTTCTGCAACGTCTTCAACGATCAGGTCAGTTGTAAGATGGTATCTCTCATACAGCTCGTTAAGAGGGACTCTGTCAGGAAATTCCTTGTATGCCCCGAAATTAAGCACCTTCATATCGGATGCACCGTAGAATCTTGTAACTTTTTCGCCGAAGCCCCCGTCAAGAACACTGTCTTCAAGAGTTATAACAAGGTCGTGATCCTGTTTCAGACCTTCGAGCATTTCTGTATCAATTCCTGTGATAAATCTCGGGTTGATTAGAGTCGGTTCGATATTCAGTCTTGATTTCAGTGCTGATTTAACCTCGACAGCCTTGTTATAAAAATTACCGAGCCCTAGTATTGCAACTTTTGAACCTCTTTCAGTCATTTTAAACTTGTTTAAATCTGAATAGTTCGTTGTATCAGCGATTCCTGTCGAAACAAGTTCAGCAGTCGGTACACGTATTCCGACAGGGTGTTCTGTCTGATTTACCGCCCAGTCAAGCATTGCAAGATATTCTTCTTTGTTTGTCGGCGCGAGATAGACCATATCAGGTATGTTTGAAATCAACGGGATATCAAAAATACACAAATGTGTGCAGTCTGCGCTTGAAATTCCGCCCCAGTATATGAGCATTGTTATTGGAGATTTGTTCAGACACAAGTCCTGCGATAATTGATCGTAAGTTCTTTGTGAAAAAGAACTCATAAAATGAAGAACTGGTTTTGCCCCCTGATTAGCAAGTGCAGAGGCGTATGCAACGGCGTGTTCTTCTGCAATTCCGACATCCGTGTATTGTTTTCCTAACTCTTTTCTGTAATCGGGGGTGAATCCGAAAACACCCGGAGTGCCTGCGTTGACCACTATATAGGTTTTGTCCTCTTTTGCTTTTCTTAAGTGATACGCTTTTGTAATCGAGGTATAATCTTCTGTCTGTATTATATTTTCATTCTTAGCATCAAGTGCCCCCGGAAGTGCCCAGTGAAAGGCCTCTTTATTCTCAACTGCAGGTGCTAAACCGAGTCCTTTTTCCGTATAGATATGGACAACAACAGGATGGTCCGTGTCTTTAACCCTGCTGAAGGCATCGATTAACTGTTCAATATCGTTTCCGTCTTTTACGAACAGATAATCAAACCCTAAAGTTTTGAAGAAATTATTTTCTGCTTTCCCTTCGGTTTCTCTAAGCAGTTTAAGGTTAGAATATAACCCGCCGTGGTTTTCTGCGATAGACATATCGTTATCGTTCACAATTATAATCATATTTGTTCCGAGAGTTGCCGCATTGTCAAATCCTTCAAAGGCTTCGCCACCTGAGAGAGAACCGTCACCGATTAGTGCGATAACGTTGTATTTTTCTTTTTTTAGATCACGGGCTTTTGCCGTACCTGTTGCAAGGCTGACGGAAGTTGAGGTGTGCCCTACTTTGAAGATGTCGTGAACACTTTCTTCAGGAGCTGTATAGCCCGTATATTTCATGTATTTTTCGGGGTTTGTAAATCCTTCTTTTCTTCCTGTCAGAATTTTATGGGTATAGCACTGGTGCGAAACGTCAAAAATAAATTTGTCTTCAGGTGAGTTGAAGACGTAGTGCAGTGCAATTGTTGCTTCAACAATACCGAGGTTTGGTCCCATATGTCCGCCGATTGTGTTTACCTTGTTTATAATAAGCGGTCTTATCTCATCTGCAAGAAGTTTCATTTCTTCTGTTGATAATGTCTTTACGTCATCGGGACTGTTAACTTTGTCTAAAATCATACTGGACTCCTTATTTATTTAATATGTAACATTAATAACCTAAGAATATCTTATGTGCAAGGAAAAATTATAGTTTAGGGGTAAATGAGAATATTGCTCCCCACCCTAACCCTCCCCAACTTGGGGAGGGAACAGTTGTACAATTTTAAATAAAATTGCTACAAATGTGGGAGAGGAGTAATTAAATATATTTACCCCCGATAAA
>JAILHQ010000086.1 GCA_024695725.1 Cyanobacteria bacterium RUI128
GAATGTAATCAACCCGAAAAGACTGAAAAGAAATGCGTCTTTCACTTTTTACCCGACATACTATCACGATTTGAACGGGGATGTGATACGATTTACTAAGGTTTATGTGGGTGAATTTTCACCAAAGTTTGAAATCGACCCGGCAAAACTTGCAAAATCAGCCGTTCTTACAGTCGGGAGCCATTTTGTTAAAGGTATAAGCACCGGATATTATGCAGTTGAAGGTGCCGTTCATAACGACGAAAATAACAGAGTTAAATCAGCTGTACATAACGTTTACGAAAATTCCTTCCTGTCATACGTAGAAGAGGGTAAACAACTTAATTTACCTTCTGGAACCTGCTTTGGTTTAAAATTTGACGACTGCGTAAACGACAAAATAGAATCTGCAAAATAGTGAAGATTATACACAGATGTTGTTGTGAGCTATCCCAAGAAGAAGCCTGAAAGTCATTTTCTCTTCTTCACTCATACCTTCCTGCAGCTGGTTGTCTGTTGCCTCAAATATCAGATCCATCTGTTTTACTATCTCTTTTGATTTTTCGGTAAGGGATAACAGTTTTCTGCGCCCGTCATTTTCAGACGGAATACGTTCTAAAAACCCGTTCTTTTCAAGACCATTCATCAGACTTGTAACAGAAGAACCCTTCAGATTCAGATAGTTTTCAAGGTCTTTACGCTTGATATTGTGCTGCCCTCTTATGTTGTGTTTTGAAAGGTACATAAGTATACGCGCCTGTTGGTTAGACAAGCCGTACAGGTTAAGACATCTGTCCTGCATATTAGTCATAAGATGCGCAATATTTTTAATAAAATAACTACAGGAAGTTTGCTCGTTTTCCATTTCCCGACCTTTCATTCTTATTATAGTATAAAATCAAACAGGTAGAAGGTCTGATTTATAAATTCACTATTTTCTGTTTTTCATTTATAATTAAACTATGAAAAATATTATATTTATATTTGGTACCAGACCTGAAATTATAAAATTAGCTCCCGTAATACTGGAATTGCGTAAATATCCTGAGGATTATAACGTAATTATCTGTAATACGGAGCAGCAAAAAGAATTATCAAATCAGACTTTGGCATATTTCGGACTCACAGCCGATATTAATCTGGACTGCATGAGAGAAAATCAGTCCCTGGCGGGGGTTCAGTCAAAGATTTTAACTTCACTTGAAGAAGTTTTTAATACAAGAGAAATTGATGCAACAATTGTTCAAGGCGATACAATGACGGTTCTTTGCGGAGCGTTGGTCAGTTTTTATCACAAGACACCTGTTTATCACGTTGAAGCAGGTCTGCGCTCTTATGATATATTTGAGCCATTCCCTGAAGAGGTTATGCGACAAATGACAAGCCGTGTTACGGATATCCACTTTGCACCGACAGGGGTGAATAAAGAAGCTCTGCTAAAAGAAAATATCGATGAGAACAAAATTCACGTTGTCGGTAACACCGTAATCGACGCTTTGTTCTGCCTGTCGGATGAAGTTATTGAACAGTCAAAACAATTCTTTGCGGATAAAGGGGTAAATGTTAACGATAAGTTAGTGCTTATAACTGCACACAGACGTGAGAACCACGGCGAAAGAATAGACAGAATACTTGATGCAATAGAACATCTTGCACAAAGTTTTTCTGATCATACGTTTGTTATTCCGGTTCACCCTAACCCTAACGTGAAAAATAAGATACATTCAAGATTAGAAAGATACGAAAATATAAAACTTTTAACACCGTTAGATTATCCGTATCTGGTTTATCTGATGAAACACGCAAAACTGATACTGACAGATTCAGGCGGTATTCAGGAAGAGGCACCGTCGTTCAGTTGTCCTACTCTGGTTATGAGATACGAAACAGAACGTACGGAAGGTATTGAAGCAGGCGTTTCAACTCTCGTCGGAGCAGACTATGACAAGATAGTAAAGATGAGTTCTGATATACTTTCAAAACCGATAACGGAAACCAGACTAAAAGCAAAGAACCCGTACGGTGACGGAACGGCAGCTAAAAAGATTGAAAACATTATAAGAAATTCATAAAAAAAAGCGGTTAAATAATTAACCGCTTTTTTATTTATTGTTTTGGTTTTTCCGTTAGATATTAACGTTATTAGAAATAATTTCCATTTCTTCAGAAGAACCGTAAACACAGTGGCAGCCGCAGTCACAGTATAATACCTGACCGGTAGTACCGCTTGATAAATCAGATGCGAGGTAAAGACCTGCTCTTCCGACATCTTCGAGTGTAACGTTTCTCTTAAGAGGTGCCTTAACAACTGCAGCCTTAAGCATTCTAGGGAATCCACTGATACCCATTGCAGCAAGTGTCTTAACAGCGCCAGAAGATAAGCAGTTAACACGAACTCCGTATTCACCCATATCCATAGCAAGATATCTCATTGAAGATTCTAACGCAGCCTTTGCAACACCCATTACGTTGTAGTTAGAAACAACATATTGAGAACCTAAGTATGTCAAAGCCAAAATAGAACCGCCTTCATTCATGATAGGCTTAGCGTTTCTGCAGATAGTTACCAAAGAATATGCACTAACACCCATAGCTGTGTTCCAGCCGTCTAATGAAGTGTCGATGAATTTACCCATTAAATCTTCTTTCTTTGCGAACGCAACAGCGTGAACAACAAAGTCAATTTTGCCGTATTCTTTTTCACAAGCATCAAAAACTGCTTTAACTTCGTCTTCTTTTGTAACGTCACAACTCATAATAATTTTTGCATTCATACCTTCCGCAATCGGACGAACTCTCTTTTCCATTGCTTCGCCTGCGAAAGTAAATGCTATTTCAGCACCTGCATCGTGTAATTGTTTTGCAATACCGTATGCTATACCATGGGTATTTGATACTCCAAATATAACCCCTCTTTTTCCTGTCATTAAACTCATATAATTATCCCTCTCAATAATTCTTACAGACTTATACTAACAAAAAGACAAATGATAAGCAAATTATAGTTTAGGGGTAAATGAGAATATTGCTCCCCACCCTAACCCTCCCCAACTTGGGGAGGGAACAGTTGTACAATTTTAAATAAAATTGCTACAAATGTGGGAGAGGAGTAATTAAATATATTTACCCCCGATAAA
>JAILHQ010000113.1 GCA_024695725.1 Cyanobacteria bacterium RUI128
GTTGATTCTATCACTGATGCTGCAGGTAATGATATCTATACAGTTACTGCTAAAACAGGCGCAGTCACTATTGATGATAAGGCAGGTTCAGATACGTTAGTCTTCTCTAATCTTGCAAAGGCTGAGTTGGTATTCGGTTGGAATGTTACTCAAGAAGACGGCGACTGGAACGGCTAAGGTGATGAATTGTTAGTCTTCAATACCAATACTGAAAGCCAAACTGCTGTTGTAACGGTTGATAATTATTACAGTTTAGCTCAAAACGATCACCAGCAGTACGTTACTAACGGTCCTGCTGACGGCTTTATTGAAACTATCAAGGCCGGCAGCGAAGTCGTAGAACCAGAACCATCCTTTGCACCAAATATGCAAGAGTCCGTAGCAAGCTGGTTGTCAGAAAACGGTAATTATGCATCAACAAAGGATGCTTTATATGCTTATGCCAGAGGTGAAGCCGCATTTGATGATGAAGGCTTAAATACTCTTATCAGTATATATAGCGGTAGTAATGTTCCGGGATAAACATTTTGTCGTTGATTGACAAATAATAATAAAACAAGTCCTTCTGATTTCAGGAGGACTTGTTCTGTTGAAGTTATGGGAAAGAGTGTTATTAAGAACCGTAAACATATCTCTTGCCATCAGTTTATGTTGGTGTTAATATCTACATACAGTTCCGAACTGCCGAAATACGCAGGGGTGCGATGAAGGGGTTTCCTTTATTATAACCGTTCTGCAAAAATTAATTCGGTAAGCGGTGTTAATACTTGGATACTGCCTATAACTGTGGGTAAGTCCGATTATAAAAGGAGAAACTATGAATACAGATCCTATAGCAGATATGCTTACAAGAATCAGAAATGCTAACATGGTATTATTACCAACAGTAGCTATGCCATCTTCAAAGCTTAAAGTTGCTTTGGCTAAATTATTAAAAGAAGAAGGTTACATTGTTGACTACAAAGAAACTTCAGAAGGTATCTTCAAGACTTTAACAATCACTTTGAAGTATGACGAAAACAACAAACCGGTTATTACAAACCTGAGAAGAGTTTCAAGACCTGGTTTGAGAACATACCACAAAGCTAAAAACTTAGAACAGGTATTTGGCGGTATGGGTATCTCTGTTATCTCTACAAGCAAAGGCTTGTTGACTGACAGAAAAGCAAGAAAAGAAAATCTTGGCGGCGAAGTAATTTGTCAAGTTTGGTAGCGGATTTTGTACTCTGCCGAACAAACGATTAAGTATCGTTTGTGAGAGGTGGTGACATCACGCGCCGAAATAGTGAACGACAATTTTGCGTAAGCAAAATAAAGTGAACGGCTTGTAGGCGTGAAACAATAATCCAAGACAATTGAAGAAGACCAGCCGAATAATTTGGGCATAACATTATTATATGCAAAGTAGCAGGTCATTGACAGAAAGCCTGTATAGAAAAGGAGAAAATTATGTCACGTATTGGAAAAAAACCTATCGAAATCCCATCAGGGGTTGAAGTAAAAATAGACGGTCAATTAGTTACCGTTAAAGGTCCTAAAGGGACTGAATCAGTTAACGTCAGAGAAGAAATCAAGGTTAGTGTACAGGATAACCACATTGTCCTTGAACCTTTGAATGACGAAAGAAAAACAGGTGCTTTGCACGGTTTATCAAGAACCTTGGTTGCTAACGCTGTTGAAGGTGTAAGCAAAGGTTTCGAAAAGAAACTTGAAATCCAGGGTGTAGGTTACAGGGCTAATATGGAAGGTACAAAGCTGAATATGGCTTTGGGTTATTCTCACCCTGTTATCGTTGAACCACCTGCAGGTATCACTATCACTGTTGAAGCTAACACTAAGATCTCTGTAAAGGGTTCTAACAAGCAGACAGTTGGTGATGTAGCTGCTGCTATCAGAAGCAAACGTCCTCCTGAAGTTTATAAAGGAAAGGGTGTACGTTACGAAGGTGAATACATCAGACGTAAAGCTGGTAAGGCAGGTAAGAAGTAATAAAAAGAATTTTTATTACTTAATGGAAAATGTAAAATTGAGAATGGAAAATATCTTAATCGGCTTTGCCGATAAATATTTAAAAATTTTCAGTCCAACATTTTCAGTAGTGTAATAGTAGGAAAAAAAGAAAATGTTTAAAAGAAGTAATTTCACATTATCCATTTTCATTTTTCCATTTGAGAAGTAGCCAATATAAACCCTTACGAAGGTAAGAAGGTTTGGGCAAAGGAGAAAATAAAATGATTAAACAAGAAGCAAGAAAACCAAGAGTACAAAAAAGACACAAATCTATCAGAGTTACCTTAGCAGGTACATCTGAATATCCTAGATTAGCTGTTTACAGAAGTACAAAACACATCTACGCACAGGTTATAGATGATGAAAAACATGTTACAATAGCATCAGCTTCATCAGCAGATAAAGACTTGCGCGCACAATTAGGTCACGGCGGAAACATCGAAGCTGCTAAATTGGTTGGTAAGACTGTTGCTGAAAAGGCGTTAAAAGCAGGTATCAAATCAATCGTATTTGACAGAGGCGGTTTCTTATATCACGGTCGTGTAGCTGCATTAGCAGACGCCGCTCGTGAAGCCGGCTTAGAATTCTAATTGATGAAGAAAATATTCAAAAAGAAAGGCTTGGACTATGTCCAAGCCTTTTAACCTTGTTTAATAATTTCCCTGTCCCTAATATACAGAGTAAAATGATATTATTTGCGTTAAATCATTTGTTTGCAGTTTGCAAACCCTTTGCGTTATATCATCTACCCCTAATCCAGAAGTGCATCTAACAGTTCTGCATTCTTTTGAGCATAAGCTGTATTTCTCACTCTGTTGCGATGGATGTATGTTCTCAGAGCTTCTCTGATCAACTCTGAACGAGAACGATTCTCGTTATCTGCTACTCCATCAATTTCGTCCAAAAACTTTTCCGGCATTGAAATCAAAACTTTTGCCATAATCCAATTCTCCTTATATGTGTAGTATACCCCTTATATTTCTTATCCTATGTATATATAAAGTATATATACACAAAAAAGTTGCCAAATTGGTTGTTATTTGTGTTACATTTCTTAATAATAATTCCCAAAACCCTCTTATATTCTGTATTATTTGAATATATATCTGTCCAATAATTTTTATTCTTAATCACAGATTTACAATATTATC
>JAILHQ010000120.1 GCA_024695725.1 Cyanobacteria bacterium RUI128
CCCCGTCATTGCGAGAGGCTTTAGCCTCGTGGCAATCCAGCTGATTTACCATTTACCCCTCAAACCAAAAAAGACGGTGATACGAATACCACCGTCTTTTTGTATATTGTGGGTTTCAACTTACACATTATGAGTTTATAATGCAGCCCATTGTTCATCTGTACGACAATAGATAGCGTACAATTCATTGAGTCTTGCAGTATCTGCCTGTCCGTCTGCCAAAGCTTCTGTTACCGAGCCACAATCTGCACCGTATGCAACGTTGTAGCTTTGAATCCATCCGACAACATCAGTCTTGACTGCATTCACGTAGCTATCAACATTACCGGCATTCCAAATACTTACATTGTCTTCAATTTTTTCTATAGCGCCTGCGCCGCTATATGAAGATGAAGTAAAGGAGTTTTTAATATGGACATACTCGCCAATAGTGTTTAAATCACCTGCGTTATAATCTTCGGTACCAGCATGAGCTACATCCAGATATTGTAATAAACCATCTGTGTCGGCATCTGTAGTATGACTAAAGACAATCAAATCGCCGTTTACGCCGCCGCTTTCATTAATATCAACGAAGAATCTGTAATCGTTTCTGTTCATATCTAATTTCAGTCTGTCATCACCACCTTTATCGTTTATGGTAACTTTTCCGTGACCCGGAGTATTGCCTTTGGTGAATGCGTAGTTTGAATAATCGTCTTTATGTGATGTAAGCTCATCTTCAATCCATAGTCCTGCTCTGTTATCTAAGAAGCCGTTTTGAGCCTTTACATTAAACAGCAATTCCTTGTCATAGTAGCTTTCAGGATCTGTATTATAATAAGTCATATTAAGGTCAACTAACTGAGTCATTTCACTAAGTTTCTTAGTGACTGATGATGTGGCATTTTCTGCAGTAATAGTTACTTTATTACCGACTTCTGCTGTATTTAAATCAAAGACACCATCACTCCATGTTCCGTACATTTGCAATGTATGTGTAGTATTATACAACTTATCACCATTCTCATCCAGATACTTAATATTAATCAGATTGTTATAATTATTATTTACTTGATAGTTATCAGAATCTGTTCCGTCATAAGTAGTGTTATGGTGTTCAAACATTATATCAACAGGAGTCTTGTCATCTGCAAACTGATGGGTAATATCTGTCTTACTTACAACTGCAACACCATAGTCAGAAGGACTAGTACCATTAATCAAGGTGACTCCATTCGTATCCTTTGACAGTATCAAAGTTTTTTCGTCAAGACCACCCTGAGATTCAGGCGCATATAATCTGACCTTAAAATTACCGTTACCAAACTTCAATAGATCAGCACCTTGTGAATATATATAATTTTCAGCGGCATCCATTGCGTTCATATCAACTTCTGTAGCACCATTTTTGGATGTATAAACACTATTATTACGACAGTTGTAAAGTTTGATATAATTACCGTCAGGAGAATCATCAGCCATTGTTACATTTGTGCTGCCGTAGGCATGAACTCTGGTTACAATATCTGATCCGATATTTATCACATTCTTATGACTTGAAGATGCTGTCGGATCACCTGTATTGTAAACATATACTGTTGACTCCTGACCATTAATGTTTATGGTTTGAGTGTTTGAACCATTTATTACAAGAGCATTTTCGCTACCTGTAAGAGTAAACTCTCTTGCAATATTAGCTTCCGGCGCAATAATGAGTTTAGCATTTCCTGTTTCTTCATAAGATGCTTGTTCCGCAGTAAGTTCAACCGTATCGCCTTCAAGATACAATCGGTCAATCAAATTGTCATCTAATACATGTTCTCTGTCAGAATAATAGTATGATTCAATGCTTCCGGTTTTAACAGCATATTGGTTAGAATAAAAATCTTTTATCGTGAAGGTTTCCTCATCATCCGGAGACATCTTCAGCACAAGGTCGTTACCATCTTTAACCCCGGTATAGTAATAATAATCTGACATTCCATCCCCTGTTTCAGCAGCCTGAAGGAAATCATCAGAGTGTAAATATATTTTTGAACTATTATTACTACTATTACTTAAATCAAGAGTATTGTTTCCGTCACCATCTTCAAAATAGATATGAGCATTATGACGTTTTCCTGTTCCTGTACCTGCATCCAGTAATACCGTATCATTACCTGTGCCTAAATGGATATCAGCACTATCATCTGCTGTCCCCTTTATAACGTGAACAATATCATCACCTTCGCCGCCATAGATTGTATCTTTGCCGCCCATACCAAATATTTCGTCATCTCCGGCATAACCATTGATTGTATCATCCCCTGCGCTTCCTAAGATGAGGTCATCATTTTCTGTACCTTCTATTGTTCCGCTTGATACAATAAGAGTAGCAAGAACTTCAGTTAAATCAAAAGTACCTTCGTTTGTTTTGAGATACTTGACAGAAGTTGTCGGATTACCTTTTTTATCAACAGCAAAATAGTTCTTGATTGTTACTGAATCATTTTCTGTATAGTTAATTGTCAAATCGTTTTTGGTTTTCTTTGTTGTACCTCTGACAAATTTGTCTTCTAAATCAGCAAGGCTTATATCGTTCAGCTCGATAGTGTCTGCACCTTTGCCTGAATAAACGGTATCTTTACCGTCACCTTCAGAGAATTTGAAGGTGGTGCTGCTATCTGCTGTTGTACTTGCATAAAGAGCATCGTTACCTGTTCCGCCTGTGATAGTTTCAGTCAGACCGGTACCTGCTTTGATAGTATCTTTGTAAATTGATCCTACAATAGTGTCGTTACCTGCAGCACCGTTGATTGATAAACCTTTTCTGTTCACATCAGTAATTACCTGACCTTTTTTCTTTATCTGATAATCGCTTCTGTCGATGTTATCATTGTGCCATGTTCCCTTGTCGGAATTAACAACGGCTGTTTTTAAATCAATCCATTCAATTTCCGGAAGTGTTTTTGTTGTCAAACCTACTACTGATGTATCTTCAGTTTTCTTTTTAGCGTTTGCGTTATTGTTTACATCCTTTGTCCCAAATCCCAAAATAGAGAAGGTTGCTTTATTATCACCTTTTGTCAAGGTTACATCAAGGTTTTTTCCGTTAACTCTCAAATCATAACTGTCGTAATCAACATTTTTAATACGAGCAACAAATCTTTCACCTTTTGTAAGTTTAATCTTATCCCCGTTAAGTTCATCCATTGATGAGTATATAACTTTATCTATATGGTTCCACTCTGTACCTGTCGTTGTCCCAGCTATTATGGTATCAGCACCTAATGAACCGTATATGGTATCGTTACCGCCATAGCCGTATATTGTATTGGCTTTGTCAGTACCTGTGATTGTATCGCCAAAAACAGTACCGTACATTTTACCTTTTTTATTCGCAGTTGTTATTGTTTGAGCACTTCCTTTAATATTACGCTCTTGAACATAATAAAGAAGATTAGTTTCCGGTGATTCTGTACTTGTGTAACATAGGTATTTAATCGGATGTTTGCCGTTTTTAGCAAAATAGTCCGTCAAAGTAATCGTATGGTTATCCGTGCTTTTTGTTGTTATAACAAGGTTGTTACCGCTTGCAGCAATAGATTTGATAGCGCTGGAATAAGTTTTGTTCACGAAATCTAAAGCGTTTTTCTTTGTTTTACTGTCAAAAGTTAGATCTTCTGTCAGGTTGTCAAGATCAATTTTTACATACTTTTTCTTTGCCATAATTTTTGTCTCCTATATTTTTATTTATGTTTTTTATTTTCTCTTCGCAACACGAAAAATCTTGTCAGCATTTGGCTAACAAGACTCTGTTACTTATTATATTTTTATAGCTATCAAACCTCTGAAAGCTAGGCTGGATAAGGGTTTTACCCCCCCCCATTTGACCTATATGAGCGTGAACACCTGAAATAATGTCAAAGTGATTATCACTTATATACTCTGTCCACGTACCCCTGTTTAATACACTAAAATTCATAGGCTCATTGTAGCATATTATCAACCTGTTTGCAATTTAAAACGTCTAAACGGTTTACATTTGTATTATTAAAATAATGCGGTTCAACCTCAAATATTAGAATATTTGGGGCTTGTTTATTAAGTTTTGTAACAATCATTCTCTAATTCCTAAAGTTTTCAAAAAAAATGTCGTAGAGCATGCAAAGGGACTAAGAAAAAGGGACTCAATAATGGCACTTGATGTATCTTATGTTAATAGCTATGGTTACGCAATTGACAGTGCGAACTTAAAAGATAACATTAAGTTGGTTCTCAACAATGCTGCTCAAAAATCAGCTGTTCCCGAATCTGTTATCGAACAAAAAACTGTCAGCACAAACTCAGCTTTGTTGTTTGAATATACTCAAAGTATTGCAAAATCCAAC
>JAILHQ010000007.1 GCA_024695725.1 Cyanobacteria bacterium RUI128
AATCGACAGAAAAGATGCAAGATATGACGCTGAACTCGCTGCTTGTGAAAATGAACGCAGTGCTATCAAGAATGAAATGGATACCTTAAAGAACGTTATCAAAGACAACGTTGATAAAACCTTCAAACTCTTCTCATAGGGGCTAATCTAATTCCCATTTGCGCTTTAACTGCAAGAACACACCACGATGCTCCATATCAGAAATAACATTGTTGACTACTTCTATTATATAGTTTGACTCATCCCCTCTTCTAAAGGCGATACCATAGGAATCTCTTGAATATCTTTTTGATAACAGAACAACACTAGGGTCTTTCATAGAATAATTTCTGAGAATAGCATCATCAGACGTTATACCAAGAACATGACCGTTTTTTAGCGCTCTGTAGGCTTCGTCATACGTTTTATACCCCATAACGTGTGCAGTTGGCAAGAGAAACTTAATAGTTTCTTCGGCTGTAGACCCAAAAATAACCCCGACTTCTTTATTGCTCAAATCTCCGAGTGAATGGATATTGCTTCCTCTGTTAACAAGCAGAGCTTGTCCTGTTATGTAATATGCATTGGAAAAATCTGCAAAATGCTGTCTTTTAGGTGTTATAGTCATCGTTGCAATAATCATATCCACTTTATTCAAATTAAGCAGATACATCCTCTCTGAATCGGCTACAGGCACAAATTTTACCTTTGAAGGGTCGTGAAAAAGCTCTTTTGCAATATTATGCGCAATATCAATATCAAACCCGGCATTTGCCCCCGTAGAATCAATAAAGCCAAATGGCCTAATATCAGTTTTTACACCTACAATCATATAGCCACGTTCAATAATTGTCTTATAAAGATCTCCTCCCTTTTTTGTAGCTGCATCTTTTGTATAATCGTAACTCCAAAAAATCATCCAACATATTAAAGCAATTATTGCAACAGCTATTAAAACTACTTTCTTCATATAAATATTATCGTATTAATCAAGTTATTTGTAAACAATGTTATTTTTTGTAAAAATACAGATTACAGAATAAATATATGATATTCTATTTGTGTTGGGAAAGTACCAATGTACATACAATGGGTATATTATGGAAAAATTTAAGTTTACTAAAAGAATATTGTTTTTGGGTGTGCCTGATATGGCATATATCGGACTAGACACACTCTATTATTCCGGTGTGAATATAGTAGGGGTTGTCGGACCAAGAACAACCCATACTACATATCAAGCATTCAGAAACTTTGTAAACATGCGAAAGCTAAACTTCATAGAGTACAATACAATTCAGGATGATGAATTTATTTCAAGAATTAAAGATATGAACATAGACTTAGGGGTTGTTTGTTCGTTTAATGAAAAAATTCCGCAAAAACTTTTGGATGTTATTAAGGGCGGGATATTAAACATACACCCGTCATCATTACCTAAATACAGAGGAGGAAACCCTTATTCCAGAGTAATTATGAATGGTGAAACCGAATCAGCAGTTACACTTCATTTTATGTCAGCAGAATTTGATACTGGTGATATTGTATATCAAGAGCCCTTTCCTATTGATAAAAATGAGACTATGGGCACAATCTTTAACAAAACTAATGCTATTGGATGTAAAATGCTTTTGAGAGCAGTTATAGAATTCGAACAGACCGGTACTTTACCGAGAATACCACAACCTGTTGGCGATTTTATTAAGGCTCCGAATGTTAAAGAGTCTGAAAAGTATATAGACTACAATAAAACTGCTACAGAAATAGAAAGAAAAGTAAGAGCACTTAATCCATACATTACAGCTAATACAGTTTATAATAATGCAATGGTTCTTGTGCACAAGGTTAGCGTTTCTTCATTACCGAATGTTGAGCAGTTTGCAAACGGTGAAATTTGCAAGATTGAAAATGATAAAATCTATATAAAAACCGCCGAGGGCTGTATCACACCTGAAGTTATACAGTTTGCAGGATATTTTATTGGTGATTGTTCGGATTTTATAAGAGTTGTTAGACCAAAGGTCGGAGATAAATTTCAAAATGGATTCACTTAACTTTATTACAGCTGGGATGCCTTTGATTACAGGCAATAAAGGGTATAAAAGAGCTTTTGAGATACTTGATGAGCTTAATCTTGACGGTATGGAGCTTGAGTTCGTTCACGGGGTTCGTATTAGTAGTGATAATAAAGTTATTGTCAAGAATTCCAAGCTTACAAAAACAATTCACGCACCGTTTTATATAAATCTCAATTCAAAAGAGCCTGAAAAAGTTGATGCAAGTGTTCAAAGAATTATAGAAACAGCGAGAGTTGCGAATGAGGTCGGGGCCTTTAGTATTACTTATCATGCCGCTTTTTATCTTGGAATGGATAAAAAAGATGTTTATAATCAGGTTAAAACTCAGACGAAACTTATAACAGATACACTCAATGACGAGAAGATTAAAGTTTGGGTTCGCCCTGAAACTACAGGAAAAGCAACTCAGTGGGGTGATTTAGAAGAGATTATCAATCTTTCAAAAGAATTTGAGTATGTTCTTCCTTGTGTTGATTTTTCACACCTACACGCAAGATATAATGGCATTTCTAATACGTATGACGAGTTTGCCAGAATATTCGAGCAAATAGGGAATCAACTTGCCGAAAAAAAACCTTTGGAAAACTTCCACGCTCACATTGCAGGCATTGCATACGGAGATAAAGGCGAAAAACACCACCTTAATCTTGATGAATCTGATTTTAATTACAAGGATCTTCTTAAAGCCTTTAAAGATTTTAACGTTAAAGGCGCAATTGTATGCGAAAGTCCTAATATTGAAACCGACTGTAAAATTATGAAAGAGTATTACAACTCACTTTAAATTAATGTTTTAAGTATTAAGTAATGTAACAATTTTCAAAATTTTATCGTTTTTGTGTAAATATTTGTAACAATTTTATGTATTTTTTTGCCAAAAATGAATGAAATCTGGTGAATTGTGAGATGTAATAATCGCACAGGTAAAATGTGCTTTAAACGCTGTAATATCAATGCATACCCCTCGTTGTAAACGTTTGTAAAGATATCGACGTGAACGTTAAAGATTACGTCTATTAATGACGTAGATATAAACGTTAACAATCGCCAATTATGGCAAAACCTAGGGAAAAGAAAAGGAAACAAGCAAGACAATGGGAATGTCGTCATCACAAGCAAGATTGCTTAGCCTAACGGCTAGAATGCATGACATAGAACTTAAATCTCAGCGTATCCAGGCTGAGAAGCTTCGTCTTGCGCGTCAATCAGACAAGGTGTATGAAGATTATCTGGTAGCACTTGATGCTAAGAAATTACAGTACAAGGCTATTCAGACCGATGGAAGCATTGTGTTCAGAGATGCAACGATGAATGCAATGCAGAACTACTTGTGTGGCGATACGGATGCAAGCCATGAAGTATTGTTTATGCAGGGAGTTGAGGATGGCCGAATGTATTTAACACCTGCTGTAGCTGCAAAATACGGGCTCACAGACTGTGATTACATCGATATGGATCTGGATACGTATCTGATATCTCAAGGCCACCATAAGACTGTCGGAGAGGTGCCGACTCACCCTGTTCCGAGCGGTTTCGACTATACCAAACCTACAGGTTATACGCCTGTTGGTGTATCAGTTGTGCCGGGTACTATGCCGACTCCGGTATATACTCCTGTTGCAAATGTTGACGGCTCAGGTGTTATTAACTACAAAGATTTCCAAATCGCAAATGTAAAAGAACACTCAATTGATACAAGTGGACTGGAAGAATTTACAACTTCTACTATGCCTGTCGCAGATGAAGGTAAAACTTACAAAATTAGTTCAGCTGCAAGCTTTATAGCATTTAATGCATACATGGGAAGTGATGATGGATATTATGCAAGCAAAGGTAACACCTTTGTACTTGCAAACGACATTGATTTTAGTGGTGTTGATTTATCAAATTTAAAATTCACATATTTCCAAGGTACTTTTGATGGAAATGGATATATTATGAAAAACATCAATATCCAAAAGACATCAGCTACGGTGCATTATAATCACTACTATGACTACGATTTAGATGAATCCGGTAATATCCAGTATGATACTGATGGTAATATAAAGTATAAGTACAACCATTTTGAACAAATTGGTGATTCTTTCTGGGGACTATTCTCAAGGAATGCAGGTACAATCAAAAATTTAGGTATAGAGAACTATAACGCTAATGTTAATACAACTCAACCACTGGTTTATACATATTATTACCCTGATCATACAGATGTATACAATGAAACATATGCGGTAACCGAATTCGGTGGAATTGCAGGCACGAACCAAGGTGGCGGTTTAATAGAAAACTGCTGGTTTGACGGTAAGATAACAATTAACGACGTGCCAAGTGGTGACAGAACACATACAGGTGGTCTCTGCGGAACTAACGCTAATGGTTCTACAATAAAAAATTGTAGTGTAACTATTGATTTAACCAACAATGGCGGTCAATGTGTCGGTGGTGTATCCGGCCACAATGATGGTACTCTTAATTCCTGCTGGGCAACAGGTAATGTTCACACTTGTATCTGGGGTGGCGGGCTTGTTGGTCACAATGATGGTGTTACAACAATTACAGATTGTATTACCACTGTAAAAGTTACCGGTACTGCTTGTATTGGTGCAGTAGTCGGATGTACAACATATTCAGGTATTGATTCTACAGATATGCCGAACCAATCTTTATGGACCAAAAAATCGGGTTATGATATTGCAGATCCGGAAGAATTATTAGAAAAGATTAAGAGTGAATTGACAATTGACAACATTGTTTATGACCCGACACTCAACCCTACATTAACAAAAATTGGTGACTGCGCTGATATCGGTACTGATACTTCCTTCAAGATTCTTGTAACTACACCGTCAGTTGATCCGACTGATTACACAGGCGGGTTCTATTCTAACGTATATGGTGCTCTTATTAAATCAGGAATGTCATACACTGATGTTGATGAAGAAAAGGTCAAACAATACGTTGAAAACCTCTATAATTCTACTGATGGCGGTATTAAGATTGCAAACATTAACAACTTCTTATTTGCATATATAAACGGTTCAGGCGGTTCATCACCATTTATAACCGCTTTGATAAATGATATTAATAGTGGAAGTATATCCGGAACAACTGCATCAGCATATCAATCTACATATACACCAACAACACATAAATCTGTTGTTCCTACTGATACTTCTGATGCGTGGAGCCCTTACAGTTCAGGAAGCCTGACTAAAGGTACGGTTACAGGCCCAACGGTTAACACATTAAAAGAAGAGATAATGGTTGCGTCTAAGATTGCAGGCACTCCGCTTTCAAGCTCAGATGTTGATAATTGGCTTGCAAAATATGATTTAACAAGCAGCAAAGACAGGCTTTATCTTGATAACATTGCTCAAAGAATCTTCAAGGGTAATAACTTAAGCACCTTGTGGGGTCAAATCGGATCAGCAGCAAGAATAGAAGATGAAACCTACTGGCCATATTCACAGTATGACGGTGAATTCAGAACTGAAGATGATGATTTGAATATATCTTATGAAGTCAATTATATAAATGTACCAACTGGTGAACCTGCACCTGAATGGTGGGATATGTCAGATCCTGATATTGCAAAAGATGTATCTAAATGGGTACTTTCAAGACACGGCGTTAAGGTTGTAACCCCTGAACAGGCTGCAAGTGGTGATTATATATCTAACATGGTAGGAAACGGACTTGGTGTTCTGACTAAATTCTCACCTGAAAACGTATCTGAACTGTCTACGCTGTCTATAGACCAAATCAATGCAATGAGCGATTATGACTGGGATAAATTGCTCGGTATTGAAAACACTTCTGTTGCTGTAAATGTATCAGTCAGAGAAGTTGAAAATGAAGTTAATCTCAAAAAGGCAGAAGCTAAATATGAAGCTGATATGAGAGTAATTGACAGAAAAGATGCTAAATATGATGCAGAACTTGCTGCTTGTGAAAATGAACGCAGTGCAATCAAGAATGAAATGGATACCTTAAAGAACGTTATCAAAGACAACGTTGATAAGACCTTTAAATTGTTCTCATAATCCCGTAACAAAATCAATAAACATTACTTATTGTATTTCATACTTTCAGAATTAGTAAAGTTTTGCCTGTGTATTTGATTTGGACTCAGGTATTTTTCAATATCAGGAGTATCTATTTCAAAAACGTGAGCTCTGGAAGGTCCAAGCTGAAGTCTGACTTCACCTTCTTTGACCTGGAACTTACTAGGTTGTCCGTAGTTATCAACCAAGTTCGTCAATTCCTGAGATGCCTTTAATGTAGGGACTTTAATGATAGCAGATGAATCTCTGTTCTTGTTCATATTAGCGACAACAAGCAGAGTCTTGCCGTTCAGATGTCTTGCATAAGCCCATACCTGATCATCTTTATCTTTTGATTTGTTTAATTCAATATAATCACCCTTTGTAATAACATCGGCATATTTGCTGTTAACTCTGTTTTTGAACGCTGATGTCATAACTCTGCCGATTTCAGGGTTATTACCGCCCGGTTTTCTTGACAGGTTAAAGATATCCATCTTATAAGGGTGAACTTCCATTTCCGTATTATCAGTTACCGTATCAGCAGGATCAACGTGAGAATGAGCATATCCGTAATTATAGTAATCACCTGACTGGAAACCATCCAAAACATAAGGATTACACATCGGTATTGTAGATTGAACAACTGATACTAAGTTACAAAAATCAGGTCCGCCATGGTTCATAAGTGACTCATCATCGTGTGTCATAAATGAACCGATTAAGGTTTTGCCTGCAGGAAGTCTGTCAGACATATCAAGCATGTCTGTTATATAATTAGATGCTTCTTTTGCATTCTTTAATTCATGGAAAATATGGTGTTGACCGTATATCGCATCAAAACCTGCTCTCAGTGAATCTTCAGGTCTATCATACGGCATATTAGCCTGCGGTGATGCACATTCATATGTATAAGATTCACCTAACATAGCAAATTCAGGATCTTTTTGTCTTGCGTGGTTAATTAAAATATCCCAAAATTCGGTAGGTTTCGCTCTGGCAACGTCTGAACGTATGCCATCTATACCCAAATCGATACAAGAATCAACATATTTTATATGCATATCAAGTAAGTCTTGGTTAAGTTCACGTTTTGATTTATCCTTCCAAGGATTAAACATTCTGATATCAAGCCATCCCTCAGGTGTTTCAGGGTTACCGTTTTTGTCGATAGCCATAAGTTCAGGATGAGCATTAAACATATCAACAGATGCACAGCTCGGCAGGTCTAGCATAACTTTAATATCACGTTTATGACACTCGTTAATAAATGCTTTCATCTGTTCCTGTGGTGAACGAGGGTCATTTGGATCGACTAATACCGGATCAATTGCTATCTGACCGTCGTCTTCAATATATTTTAAAGGTGCATACAGAGAACCTGCAGTACCCATTGCCTTATTCTTTCCTGGCGGGTGAATAGGAAGAATGTGCAGGGTGTTAAAGCCCTGAGCTTTTACTTCGTCAAGTCTGTTAATAGCACTGAGGAAGGTGCCAGGTTTTTCACCTTTTTTAGTTTCAATCTTTTCATTACCGTCTTTATCTTCTGCTGTAAAGATTCTAGGGACTATTGCCAAGATAACAGCTTTGTTATCTCTGAACATTGACCTTAAATTATTTTTGAAATTAGCAGGTCTAGCACCGACACCGTCAATTCCTTCAGTACGACCTACTGACGGCTTATTTATCTGTGCCTGATTATCCAAATATTTGTTTATCAAATCAGAACCCGAATCAGCTTTTTGGGCAGGTTGTTTCGGTTCAGCATCTTTTTTCTCATTTAAGCTGTTTAACTTTAAATCTATTAAGTTCTTTGATCTTATATTCCCTATATCGTTCATTTTTGTATCACCTATGCTTTTATGTCAGGATCCTTCTTACCGAAGAAGAATTGTGCTAAAAGTGTTACACCTGTTGTTATACCTAAAATTGGTGCAAAAGTCTTCATCCATTTTCTTGAATTATAAATCTGTTTAACTGAATCGTGGAACAGTTCTGAAGTTGCCTTGCTTAGCAAATCGAAGCGTTTGCAAGCTCTGCCTTCAGCCTTTGATACTCCACCGTTAACCAAAACTGATTCACGGCCTTCATCAACGATTCCTCTTTCGATTGAACCTAAGCTTGAGTAAACCTGATTCATATGTTCTCTGAGTTTTTGACCGAGAGGTCTTCTTTCAGCAGCTTCAAATACACGTCTTGGAGATAGTGTAGAGTCTTTGCTTTCTTTAACGCCATCCAATATTGCTATTGTTTCATTAGTAGATTGAGCCCAACCTTCATTCCAAGCGTTTTCAGGTTTATTTGGTCTGTAAACAGTTCTCATTAATCGTTCGAAAAATTCTTTATTATTTTGAAGACCCATCTTAGTATAGAATTGGTTAGTATGAGCATCTAATAATAAATCTTTACCGCGTTTAATGAGTTCTTCATTAAGTTTAGGATCTTCTGTTAAACCGAATTTTGCAGCTATTTCAGACATTGGCAGTGCTTTAGCCGCCATAGCTTGTTCATAGCCATGTGCTCTGTGGAAGAATTCAGCACTTTGAAGTATTCTCATATAAGCGCTGTGAACACCTTCAACTCTTGAGTGTAATCTTCCGATTTTTGAACTCATTATTGAACCTGCATTTGTTCCGAGTTCTTCGCTTTCGGTTGAAAGGATTTTCTTTTTCAGTTCAGACATTTTTAATGCACCTAAAGCATTACCTGTTTCTGTGCAGTTTTTAACGATGCCTGATTCTATTTTACCCATCATTCTGCCTGTGCTGCCTTGATTTGGAGCATCTATCTTTGCATCTAATTCAGCCATCTTAGATGACATATCTTTAAGGAAATTAGAGTAACTTGTTTCGTCAGAGCAGATTTGAGATAATTTTCTTGAGAGTAATTCTCTTGAATATTCAGAATCTTTAGCTGCCATAGAAAGTTCAGAATCTGAAAGTTTTAACTGTTTAACGAGTAACTGAGAAACTTCGTTCCAGTTGTTAGCAACAAGTGTTTCACTTGCCTTTTCAACTTTGAAGTGAGCTGCTGAAGCGAGAACTTCATCAATTGCGCTGAATCTTCCGATTTTTCTTGAAGCTTCAGCTATGGTTCCTGCAGCACTTTCAGATATTACAAAACCTTTGTTGCCTTTTACATCTGCTGAAATTACGCCTTCAATATCTGATAATAACTTAGCGTATTTTGGTCCTCTTGGAGCATTTTGTTTATATAAACCGCTTACTGACTGGCGAACAAAGTTTTCTCTGCCACCGCTTATTGCGAGGTTTCCTTCATAGAAGTCTCTTGCAATTGCATCAGAATCAGCGATAAGTTTTTCGTCGATAGCCGCTTTTAATCCTCTGTTGCTTCTTTCAAGATCAGACATACCAGGGATAAAGTCTTCATTAGGGTTAGAATTATTTACCTTCATTACTAAAGATTTAATGTTATGAGCTAATCTTTCAACAGGAGTCATATGTTCTGTTTCAGGAGTAACTCTGAAGAAATCAACATTACCGATTTCTATAGATTTGAAGTTAGTTGAAACTCTTGAATCTTTGAATTTAGGTTCTTTATCAACAACATCAAAACCTACTGATGTAAGCATATCTTTAACAGCACCCTTGATAATACCATCTGATACAGCGCCTTTAATTCTTTCAGGAGTAACTTTTGAAGCAAGTTCTGCATCTTGTGCAGATATTAAAGAATGTACAGACTCAGCGATTCTGTCTGCAGTTTTAGCGTTAGCAACATATCTTTCACCGCCAACCAAACTTGTTATGTCAGCTCTAGCTGCATCTTTCATTTCTGCATCAAAACCGTCTGCAAGGGTTTCTGAGAGTTTAACAATATCTTCTCTCTTGATTGGTTTACCTTTAAGGGTTCCTAACAATATTTCGGTAGGAGTAGCGATTGCTTTTCCTTCTTTTGTTGCGATACCTAATGTTTCTGCTTCATAAGCCTGAGCTTCAGCCTTGTTCATACCGCCTGTTATATATTTATCAAGAGTATCTATCTGTTGATTAACTTTTTTGTTTGAATAATTTTCAGCCTTAGGTGTAATGAATTTTTCAGCCTGATTACAAGCTAAAGCTGTCATTATAGGTGTTGCAATACCTGCTGTTAACATCCATAATGTATTGTTCTGTACTGAAACTTTTCTGATGTGATCCTTAACAGCTTCTCTTCTGTTAGGAATATCACGTCTGATACCAGCTCTGTCACCGATAACATCTAAATCATGACTCTTTTTATCACCCTTGTATAAGTCAAATGGAATGTAATTAGGATCCTGAGATACGAATTTTTTACGTCCCTGATCATCAATGTATTGCTGTCTGAAATTGAAACCGTGGATTAATCTTGCAGGAAGTTCCAAAGCCAGTTTAGGCCATAATGCCATTGATGCAAGAAATGCACCAAATCCTACAAATTCCATAGCCTTTGTCTTAGGTGTAGCTTTTTTAGTCATTAAATATGTTGCGATTGCAATACCGCTCAATTTAAGACCAAGATCATTTAATTTTCCGAGCTGATGGTCATTTGCTTTACCGCGAACACCGTCAGTTAATGCTTTTGTTGTATAAACTGTATCTCTTACAAATTCTTTTGGTGCATGAAGCAAGTCGTTATTTACGAGGTGACCTTTACCGTCAAGGGGTTTGATTAATCTGTCTGATTCTTTATCAAATGAATTCATTGTTGATGAAACAGAAGGGAAATACGAACGTTCACTTCTTCTTCTCTGATCTGAGACCTGAGTGGTGTTCATATTATTCAAATAATTGTGAATCAGATTGTTTCCCATAGTCTATTGCACCGTAATTTTATCTTTCTTGTCAAATACATTTCTGTTCTTTTGACCTGCTGCAGTCTTAGCACCGTAGATCGTATTAATTGCACCTAATATTGATGATGCTGCTGCAATTCCCAACATAATCTTGCCTGCATGCTTAGTAAACCCTTTTTCACCTGCAGGTCCTTTGTATAATTCTTTAGCGGACTCAACAAGATTTCTTCCGAAACTCATTGAGATTCTGCCTACATTTTTAGCCGTATTAACTGCTCTGCCAGCTATATTCTTTATAAGGCCAGCATCAGCCTTTGGTGCGAAACTGTGCCAGCTTGCCTTAGATGCAGCTCTGAAGAAATTGTTCCAAGGTTTTTGAACTGCTAACATAACCCCTACTGCTGCCCACAAGTATGAAGAAATACTTTTTGCAGTATTTGAACGTGAAATAACATCTTTAATAAGAGGTTTTACTTCAGTATCAGATGCTGGAAGGTTTTCCCCCAGACCGTTTTTCTTAGCGATTTTATCGAATAAGTAGTTGTGAGGTAACGGATGATCTTTATCTTTTGATAACTTTTCACCGTACATCATATCATATCTTGGGAAATCGTGGCTTTCCATAACCTTATGCTGTTCATACTCATGAATCGGATGTTTAAGATTCAGTTTCGGATCAGAATATATATGTTTTTCATAAGCCATTTCTGTATCAATGCCTGTTGCAAGTTTTACAGGGGTTGAAATCAATGACTTAGATAAGTTTTTAGCTAAACCATAAAGAACAACTCCTAACGCCATTCTGTTGCCCCATCCTGATGTTTTTGCCGCTTTAATTGCCGCATTATCAGCGAAGAGGTGGCTAACGCCGTTAAATATACCCATGAATGCTGCACTTCCTACTAAGTAAGGTACAGTACCCATAGACAGAAATTCATAGAAGTTAGATCTTTTGCTTCCAGTCAGACCTTTGACAGGATATTCAATAAATGCACTGGTGGTTTTTTGATAACCGGACATCAATCTGTTCTTTAACGTATTTGGCTTTAAATAAGTCTCTTCTTTCAAATCAGTACTCGTCACCTGGCTTGATGCCTGGATAAGGTTTGAATGCTGAGAAACACCATTTACCATTTAATTAACTCCGAACTGCCATTACGTCTAACTTAACTCTGCAAAGCTATTACTAACCTATACACAATATCTTTGCTTATATATATAAAGATTATAAGAGAAATGTTTTTGCTAATTATTTAAGCAAAAATTTACAATTATTAACACATTTCCTAACCCTTATAGCATAAGCATTTCAGACAATATTAACACAAAAATTTTTAAAATAAAACATGTGTTTTAAAAATGTAAATTTTCATATAATTTTCTTACTCGAACGGCTTATTGTGATAAAATTGTATTTATGAGAGAAGATATTTATACCAAAAAAGAGCGACAGATAAAAACATGTAATAAGAGGATGGGGCATATACAAATATTCATGGCAATATTTGGGATAGCTCTCATTTGCTATCTTTTCGTAATTCAGGTAATAGATTTAAAACATTATAGAGCAAAGGCAAAACGTCAATATCAGCACAGCAACATTGTCATGAGAGGAGATATCTTTGACAGAAACGGGATAAAACTCGCAACGGATACTGTGTATTATGACGTTTATGCCAGGCCTAAGGACTTTAACGACAAGGTTCACACTAAAGAAGAATTAGCTACACTTTTAGCACCTCATTTAAACATGCAGTCTGCTGTAATTTTAAGGAAACTTCAACAGCAAAGCTCAAATGTAATACTCTTAAAAAAAGGAATATCAAGAGAACAACACGATGCCATTGCGAAGCTTAACCTTATAGAAATTCCTATGGACAAAAAAACAACAAGGGTTTATCCGCAGGAGAGTTTGGCATGTCATGTTTTAGGGTATTACAACGGTGATGCAGGTTCTGACGGAGAAGGTATTTCTGCCGGGGTTGAATATACTGCAAGAGATGTCTTAGAACATACTCCACCGCTAAAATCAGTTGAAAAAACACCGGCTGGGAATGTAATATATAATTTTTCGACAGACCCGCTTGCAATTGTTGAACCGCCTAAAGGTGAAGATGTAACTCTTACTATTGATACCGCTATTCAGCATATTTGCGAAAGAGAGTTATACCGAGCAATAAGCAAACACAAAGCAAAACGTGGTGCGGTTATAGTAATGAATCCAAGAAACGGGGAAATTCTTGCCTATGCGGTTTATCCTTTCTATAACCCAAATAACTACAAATCAGCATCTATGATACAGATGAAAAACTGGACTCTGACTGATATTTTCCCTCCGGGTTCAACCTTTAAAATCATAACGATTTCATCAGCTATGATATTAGGTAAAATCAATAAAGATTCTGTTATCTATGACCCTGGAAGAATGAAAATAGACAGATGGGTAATCGAAAACCACGACTACAAGACAAAAGGCGCACCGGGAAATATTACACTTGTAAAACTGTTTGAACACTCAAGTAACTGTGCCTCTGTAAAAATTGCAATGATGATGTCTGCAAGTGAATTTTATAATGTACTTAAAAAATTCGGCTTTGGTTCAAAGACAGGTATTGACCTTCCGGGCGAATCTGTTGGTCTGATGAACAGACCATCTTCATGGAGCAAATCAGATAAGGCAACAATGAGCTACGGTTACGGTACATCCGTTACTGCAATACAGATGGTATCAGCAGTTGCTGCAGTCGCAAACGGAGGGGTAAGAGTTACTCCGCACGTAATTAAATATAAACAGGAAGAGTATGATAAGAAAATTCATCACATAAAGGTTATGGAGCCAGAGCAGGCTAAAACGATATCTAGCCTGTTAACACAAAGTGTCGAGCAGGGACATTATCCGATTAAGATGAATGATTACTATATTGCGGCCAAAACAGGTACATCAAAAAAACCGAAAGAGGATGGCATAGGTTTTACAGGAAACTACTATACATCTACTATCGGCTTCTTGCCTGCAAAAAATCCGCAAGTTCTGATATATGTTGTTGTCGACTCAGCACAGGGCGGGGAAGTTTGGGGTAGTACGGTTGCTGCTCCTATCTTCCATACAATAGCAACACAGGTAGCAAGTATACTTAACCTTATACCTGATAAACATACGTAATGGCAAAATATCATTTGCCGTATTAAAATATTGAATGTATAATAAATGTCTGTCACTTTGAGGAGGATAATATGAAGCTTAGTGAAATAATCAGCGAAGTAAATGTTAAAGAAAAATATAATTATACTGACACGGAAATTACAGGATTATCTTATAATTCAAAAACAACAAAACCCGGTGATATATTTGTTTGTTTAAGAGGAGAACACGTTGACGGGCACAATTTTGCAGAAGATGCTGTTAAGTCAGGGGCCGTTGCTATTATGTGTGAAACAAGATTAGAACTTGATGTGCCGCAAATTATAGTTGCATCAACAGAGCAATCAATAGCACCGCTTGCAAACAGATTTTACAATGCACCGTCTAAGAGTGTTAATTTAATCGGGGTAACAGGTACAAACGGAAAAACAACCGTAACACATTTAATTCAGAGAATTATTGAGGCAAACAACGAAAAGTGCGCTCTAATCGGTACTCTTGGGTATAAGTTATCATCAGATGGAGAATACAAAGAGGCTAAACATACAACACCGCAGGCACCTGAACTTCAGAAAACGCTAACCCTTATTAAAGACGAGGCAAAAATCAAATATGTTTCAATGGAGGTAAGTTCTCATTCTTTAGTTCAAAACAGAGTAGGCGGCTGCCAGTATAATTGCGGGGTGTTTACCAACCTTACTCAGGATCACCTTGATTATCACGTTACAATGAACAGATACTTTGATGCTAAGGCCTTGTTATTCAAGAGGTTAGGCGCAAATGATTACGCAATTATAAATAAAGATGACAGTTATGCAGAAAGAATGATTTCAGTTTTAGACAGCAGCGTTAAGTTATACACCTTCGGTATTAAGACAGATGCAGATGTAAAAGCAGAAAACATACATTTCTCACCAAAGGGTGCAAGCTTTGAGTGTATAACACCAGACGGAAGATATAATGTTAACCTATCCATGAACGGTATGTTTAGCGTTTACAACGTACTGGCTGCCCTTACAGTGGCCCTTGCATACCGTTTTGATATCAATACATCAATTAAAGCATTAGAGCCTCTTAAAGGGGTCGCAGGACGCTTTGAGATAGTTGTTCATCATCCGCTTGTTATTGTTGATTACGCACATACTCCTGACGGTCTGAAAAACGTTTTAAACGCAGCAAGAGAAATTACACCTGCAGATTCAAAACTAATTTGTGTATTTGGTTGCGGCGGCGACAGAGATGCAACGAAACGTCCTAAGATGGGTGCAATTGCTGAAGAATTAGCCGATAAAGTTATCGTTACAAGTGATAATCCGAGAAGTGAAGATCCGCAACAAATTATCACAGATATTCTTGCAGGCTTTAAATCTGTTAATGAAGTAGTCGTTGAAGCCGACAGAGGAAAAGCTATTGAATACATAAAAGATATCGCAGGGGATAAGGATGTTGTTGTCATCGCGGGTAAAGGTCACGAAGATTACCAGATTCTGAACGACAGAACAATTCATTTTGACGACAGAGAAGAGGCACGTAAAGTATTTAATGTTGTTTCGGTTTAGAGGACTAAATGAAGACAAAATTAATCATAGAACAGCATATACACGGAGCATTTGGGGTTGACTTCAATAAATGCAAGGCTAATGACGTTTTATTTGTGGCAAAAGAACTTTTACAGCGTGGAGTTGGCGGCTTTTTCCCAACCCTGGTAACTGATACTACTGCAAATATTACTCGCCAGATAGAGGTTATTAAACAGGCCCGGGCGGAAGCAACATGGGATTGTGCAAAAATCTTAGGGGTTCACCTTGAAGGTAACTTTATAAATCCTGAAAAAAAAGGAATACACAACGAAGCACATTTTAAAAAATTAACAGTAAAAAACTATCAAAAGATTGAGGACGATTTTATTAAAATTGTTACTCTTGCGCCTGAATTAGACGTCGATTTAATTGACTATTTAAAAGAAAAAGGGGTAAAAGTTCAGGCAGGTCACTGTACAGGTTCTGATTTATCAAAATGTGACGGCACAACCCACTTGTTCAACGCTATGAAGGGAATAAGTCACAGAGAAGGTTCTACAGCCTTATCAGCACTTCTTGATAATAGTATTTATACAGAAGTAATAGCTGACGGGGTGCATCTTTCTGATGACATTTTAAACCTGACCTTCAGAGCAAAACCTGAGGATAAGATTATACTTATCAGTGATGCACTGCCTATAACATACAGTAATTTAAAAGAAACCGTTTTTGCTGACTCAAAAATCTATTATGACGGAAACCGCGCCACATCAAAGGACGGCACTATAGCTGGAAGCACAACACTTGTTCCTGATGTAGTTAAACTTCTTAACCAAAAAGGAATGTTTAACCCCCAATATATCGATAATGTCTATGAATATCACGGTCTTGACTACCTGGGAGAAGTTGAATGGGATGATAACTTTAATATAATATCCATTACCACAAAGTTTTCCGTGTAATAATAAGGTTGTGTTATCAGATGTTACTAACTTGTACACAGTTGACGATTTTGATAAAATAAACTTATGGATAAAGAGGACAGAAAAAACCGAACATCACGATTAAGAAGACAAGAGTTGATAGTATGGCTTATAATTTTGTTTACTATGCTTACAGTCTTTACTTTGTTTTGGATAAAACACGAAGAAGCTTTTGTCAGATATACTATCTATATGCCGGATGTTGACGGTTTAATAGTTGGATCACCTGTTCACGTAATGGGAATACCTATCGGATATGTAACAAAAACTAAGATTATAAACGACAATGAAGTTAAGGTTGTTTTTAAGCTGACAAATCATTCGGTTAAGTTGCCACGCGGTACAATTGCCACAGTAGAGTTTAGCGGCTTGGGAGGTTCTAAATCGCTGGAATTGTACACGCCTGATTCAGGTAAGGTGCCTAATGAATTAGTCGGCAAAAACGAATATATCTATGTTGACAGGCCGAAGCGATTAAGAGATTCAATGGCACTGTTGTATCAAATGTATAAAACACTTATGAATATAATTTATACTGTTACGCTTTTCGGGCACGAAATGTCAGGTTCAGCTGATATAACCCAAATGGAAGGGAAAAAGCCTGATTTTTCAGAATTTCTTGACTATGCTGACAGTTATATGAATGTATACGAACAAAACAGAAAAAAACTGAGATCAATTATGTTTAAGGATAAAAAATATGAGTAATACAATAACTTATAACAAAGATAAGGTAAGGGTAATAAATAACCCTGTTATATGCCAAAGTTTATGCACTATGCGTAACAAAACAACTGACAGCCAGGGAGTAAGAATTGCGGCAAGAAAAATAACGAGAGTTTTACTATATGAGGCGTCAAAGAATCTGCCGTTAGTAGACAGAGAGATTGAAACACCTGTTGCAAAGTTTACCGCACAAGATATTGCAGAGGATATAAAAATTATTATTTCGCCAATTTTAAGAGCCGGGCTGATATTTACCGATGAGGCAATAGATATATTACCTGATGCTTGCATAAGACATATCGGTATGTATCGCGATGAAACAACATTAAAACCTGTCTGGTATTATAACAAAGTACCTATGGCAACGCCTGACCCTAATAAGTTTTATATTTACATTACTGACCCAATGCTTGCAACGGGGAATTCTATGCTTGAAGCAATAAGGTTATATGCGGAAAAGAAAATTCCTATTAAAAATATAAAATGTATCAGTATTATTGCTGCACCGGAAGGGATATCACTAATTCAAAAAGAGTTCCCCGATATTGAGATAATCACGGCAGCCGTCGACCAAAAACTCAACGAAAAAGGGTACATAATCCCGGGTTTAGGCGATGCAGGTGACAGAATTTTTAATACAGTTGCAGAATAACAAAAAAAAGAAGGTGATAATATGAAAAGAGCAATCATAATGGTTATAGATTCTATGGGCATAGGCGCAATGCCTGACCACGCAGAGTTTAATGATATAGCTGAGTGTAATACACTCAGAAATGTTTGTCATTACAATAAAGGTTTAAACGTTCCAAACATGGCAAAAATGGGACTGGGAAATATACAGAATTTTGAGGGGATAACACCGACAAAAGAACCAAACGGTCAATACGGAACCTTACAGGAAAAATCAAAGGGTAAGGACACAACGACTGGTCACTGGGAAATTGCAGGTCTTGTATCTAAAAGACCGTTTGCGACTTTCCCGAATGGTTTCCCTTCTGAACTTATTGATAAATTTATTGAAGAAACTAACTGCGGCGGTATACTTGCAAATATTCCCGCAAGTGGAACTGCTATCATTGAAGAGTTAAACGATGAACACCATAAAACAAAGTTTCCGATTATTTATACAAGTGCTGACAGTGTATATCAGATAGCTGTTGATACAGACTTAATTCCGCTTGAAACCTTATATGAATGGTGCAGAATAGCAAGAAGATTGCTTGACGAGGGTGATTACCACGTTTCAAGAGTCATAGCAAGACCTTATAAGATTATTGACGGAAAACCTACCAGAATAGGCAAAGACAGAAGAGATTATTCTGTTGAACCGACAGGCAGAACTCTTTTAGACGAAGTAAAAGAATCCGGCGGTGAAGTTATTGCAATCGGAAAGATTGAAGACATTTTCTCAAAGGCAGGAATTACACACGCTATTCACACAGGCTCTAACAAAGAAGGGCTTGAGTTAACACTCAAAGCAGTAAAGGATGAATTAGATTTAGATTCTATAAGATACTCAGATATCGCGAAATTCACACCTAATAAGTCAATTATCTTTACTAACCTTGTTGATACTGATATGCTATACGGACACAGAAATAATCCGGAAGGATATGGTAAAGCGATTGAGGAAATCGACGAATATGTGGGTAAAATTGTACCTGAACTTAAAGATGAGGATTTGCTGGTAATAACAGCAGACCACGGCTGTGACCCTACAGTTCCGGGTACAGATCACACCAGAGAGTATGTTCCGGTGCTTTATTATGCAAAAAATATTGAGCCAAAAGATTTAGGTTTAACTCTTGGCTTTGACAGTATCGCTGATAAAATCAGAAAATGGCTTAAGTAAATTATCTACTTGTATATTGATAAAATTTATTATATACTTGTCATGTACCTGATTATAGGTATGTGGCAATAAAGGGAGCTTACTGATAATTAGTTCCTTAATAATAGTAAAGGAGAATAAAATGAACGTAAAAGTAGAAGATTCTTGTATAGCTTGCGGCGCTTGCGAATCAATTTGCGACGCAGTATTTTCAATCGAAGATAAAGCAGTTGTTAACGCAGCAGCTGTTGCAGGCAACGAAGACAGCGTACAGGAAGCAGCAGATGCTTGTCCTGTTCAAGCTATCGTAGTTGAATAGTTTATAGATTTTAAACAGAAAGAGGGTTAGAGTATTCTAACCCTCTTTTTATATTTCCAGGATGTTAATTTTTTTTGTTTTGCCATAAATTTTCTCAACTATTTTTTTCATTAAAGACATAATCATACCTCAAGTTTATTACATATTAATAGGCAATAAATGACAATAAAAAAACTCCCTTTCGGGAGTTAAAATCGCGCTCGGAGGGATTCGAACCCCCGACCTTTTGGTTCGTAGCCAAACGCTCTATCCAACTGGGCTACGAGCGCAATTCACATAAAACCATTCGGCTTTGTTTACAACTATATTAGCAACAACAAAATGTTTTTTCAATACCTTATGTTTTATGAGTTAAATTTTTCTACAAGCTGGTTCATTTTTTCCTGAAATTCGTCTATCTTTACTTTCAAATCGGGATTTAACTTAGAAATATCAATGTTTATTCGTCCGTTAGACTCTTTAGCAAGGCTTTCCTTAACGCCAGGTAACGTGTACGCAATATTAGTAAGCCCACCTCTGTTAATCTTCGCAATAAGGTCGTCAATATATCTTTGTGTTTGCTTAGGTATATTAGGATATCTTTCAATTATTTCATCAAGCGGAGTTGAGTTTCTGTAATTATTCATACGCTTACTGGCCGCAAGATAGTTATCCCCTTTACTTTCCCCGCCTTCCGAACTCGGTTTAATGTGTTCTATTGATATCTGAGACGGGCTAACAAGAAGCTCTGCAATTTCTTCCTGTGATTTGTTAGCATATTTTACGATAAACGCATCAGAACAAGTTGCCGTATTCGGGAAGTTATGGCTGAGTCTTATTATTTTATCAACTTTGCTTTTATCGTGAACCTCGTCATACAGACGTCCGAGCAAATCTCTGGCATATTTAATCCTGAATCGGTCGTTATAAATATCTTTATCAATAATAGTTAAATAAGACTCAACATCCTTTTGCTCATCCTTGCTCATATTTTCTTTAGCATATTCACGAATGCTGTCTGTTACTGCAAACTGTGAATTTACCAAACGTGCCTTCGCAAGCGGAAGATAACTCTGAAGAATTTCAGGATAGGTTAAATTCTGGTTAGAGTTACGCCTTTTTGCCTTGTTTGTTTCGTATTTTAAAAGTTCAAAAACCTCTTTTTCAGACGGGAACATATGCATTGTATAGCCTTCCATCAGGCTATTCATACTCTCGGCATTAGTACGTTTATGTATCTTATTAACCATATATCTGTACTTCTTCTGAGAAATCATGATTACATCACTATACGGGTCGTGCAAGCCGTCAATATTCTTTAGCTGTTCTTCATATGATTTATAATCTTTCTTGGGATTAGCAGTTTTACTTGTTTTTTTTGAACCTGTAAAACTTATGGTCTGTGACTGAATATTATCATTGCTCTTCACAAAAAGGTCGTACTTAGGACTTTTTTCAAGCGAAAAACTTGGCCCGGTAAAAGTTGCATTAACTGGACAATTCTGTCTGATACTAAAATTGTTTACACTAAATAAAATATTCATAACACGACCTTGTTGGATTAATACCTAAACTGAAAAAAATTTGCTTTTACAAAGACTCATTATTTACAAAAGTATAAAATTCATTTTTATGGTAAACTATGCTTATGAAACATACATATACAGACAAAGTTTACTATGCGGATACTGACTCATACGGAGTTGTGTGGCACGGTTCATACATAAGATGGATGGAAAAAGGCCGTGTGCTTTTTTGCGATGAACTTGGGTTGGACTTAGTCGATTTAAAAGAGGCTGATGTTGCGATTCCGGTTGCAAACCTAAATATAAGATATAAATCATCTGCCAAAATTAATGAGGTCTATAAGGTAACAACGACCGTAAGCAAAATCACACCGCTAGCAGTAACTTTTCGTCAAGTTACGTCAAATGCAGAAACCGGTCAGGTATACACAGACGCCGAAGTCGTTGTCGTTGCGGTAAACAATAGCGGGAAATTATACAGACGACTTCCAGAGAAGCTGACAAAAATTTTTAATGAGGATATTATATGCAACGATTAAACAAATATATTGCATCCTCTGGCCTGTGTTCAAGAAGAAAAGCTGATGAGCTAATTGAAAGCGGTGTTGTAAACGTTAACGGTAAAATTGTAAAAGAACTTGGCTATCAGGTTGGACCAAAGGATAAAGTTTTTGTGAATAAAGTTCTTCTTCACCCTAAAAAACTTGAATATTACAGATTTTACAAACCTGCAGGTTACATCACAACCTCGGATGATGAAAAAGGCAGAAAAACTATATATGACATTATTCCAAAGGAATTATCAGAACTAAAACCTGTCGGAAGGCTTGATAAAGACTCTACCGGGTTGTTGATAATGACAAACGACGGCGATTTGATAAATCAACTTACACATCCGTCAATAAAAGTCAATAAGGTATATATTGTTTCTGTTGAAGGAAAAGTCGGCATAAAAGATTTAGAAACAATGTATAAGGGAATAGAGATAGAAAAAGATAAGACAGCTTATGCTGATGCTCAGATTATTGAGTTTGACAAAACATCAACTATGCTGCAGGTGGTTTTGACACAAGGGTTAAACAGACAGATAAGAAAAATGTTTGACTTTTTAGGACATCCTGTAATCTCATTAAAAAGAGTACAACACGCAACTATATCAATTGAAGGTTTAAAAAGAGGTCAAATAAAACCTATTAAACCAGCACAGATAAAAGAGTTAAGAAAATATCTTGAAAAACTTGAAAAGGCAAAAAATGATTAAGTATGCAATTGTAGGAAATATTGCCTCAGGCAAATCAGAAATGGAAAAAATACTTGATAAACACGGGTTTGTAGTGCTTGATACAGACCTAATGGCTCACGATATTCTTATGGACAGACCTGACGTTCCAAATGCCTTTTCGGAATACGATGTTTTTGAATACGGCAAACTTTCAAAAGAAAAACTTGGGAAACTTGTATTCAACAACAACGATTTAAAATTAAAACTTGAATCTATAGTACATCCTTTGATAAAAGAAGAAATTGAATCTGCATTCAATGTTTATGCAGACGAAGAGGCCATCTTT
>JAILHQ010000114.1 GCA_024695725.1 Cyanobacteria bacterium RUI128
GTGCTTTGGCAAGAAATGCCTTCTTCGGGTACTTTTTCTTCAATATTTAAAATTTCTTTTGTTTCAGGGTTAATTTCTGCAATTGTAAAAGAATCACAATGTCCGAAATGTCCGCATAATTTTCCCTCACTTGTCGGAATACAAATTTTCATAATCTTATCTCCTTTTAGTTTTTCTATATTACTTTGTAACAAAATTGCACTTTCTAACGCTTCTGTATCTGTTATATTATGCCTTTTAGCATAATCTTTCAGAATATTTAAAATGCTTTCGTTAATTCTTCTGTTGAACGGCACTTTTTTAAGACAGGTTTTCTTCCTCCCTGCCATATTACGCTTTCCACCCCAATTAGATTTTTGACAACATTTCATAATAAAATAATAACAAATAAATTTGATTTTGTCAACACATAATCAAGATAATATTTTATGCAACATTGAGACCTAACACCATTCTCATATTGTAGTATTCCTCTTTTGGATTTCTTCCACGCTCGTAGAGTTTCGCTTTCGGTACTATGTGCCTGTCAGCTCAATCTATTCGCTATCCGGTCGTTGCCGTACAGAAATCCGCTGCGTAGACTGTTTCATGATAGATACAGTCCCGCCATAATTATATATGTCCATATCTGGCACGCATATAATTTACAATACTATTAAACAGAGTGATGTATAAACTTATGAAAGGAAAATATTATGGGATATACTTGGCACCAAACTTATGAATGTACAGATTGTGGATATGTATTTAACGGATTATCAGGATTTCAGAGTCACGGAGAAAGACTTGAGGATGAACATCACATATCCCCTAAAATTTGTAAAAAATGCGGAAATATGGAAAATATAGTGACTGTTGGTTTTAAACCGGATAATGCTGTTTGTAAGAATTGCGGAAGTGAACTTGAACGTATGGAAGAAGATGTTATATATGAATGTCCTCAATGCCATAAAAAAACACTAAAATGCGTAAATACGGACAGTGTATATAGTTCAGGTAATACAATTTATATTTACTGATTCAGATAAACAGTAAGGATATTGACAACACTTTACCCCTGACACCATTTTAAAATACCCTACAAATGGTGTATTTATGCTCGTTTCTCATTAATTTTGGCGGAAAATTTTGGTATTATTCCTAGTGTAAGATAGGAGATTGAATTATGAAAAGATTTATTTCAATTATACTGTGCAGTTTACTTATGTGTACTAACTTACCGGTATTTGCCGCAACGACAGATACGGGAGATACACGAACCGAACATTTGGCACTACCGCACAAATTGATTAAGGAAACTCCTGTTAATGCAGTAAATGTATCGAGCAGTACAGTAAAAATCTTGCCTTACAATACTATGCAGCTGACTTTTGCAGAACCTTTCAACAGCAAAAACGCAGCTGTCGGGGACAAACTCACCTTCTTAATGGAAGACGGTTTGAGAACCTATGAAGGAACATTTATTTTCCCGCCGGGAACACGATATATCGCAGAAATTACCAGAGTAGAAAGACCAAAATCATTTAACAGATGCGGTAAAATATATCTGAGTTTCAAATATATTGAACTTCCTGACGGAACACAATATAATGCAAACGCAAAATTGTTCAGCAAAAAAGATTTCTTATCAAGAGGAAAATTGAACGCTCTCGGTAAAGGTTTAGGCTCAACTTTGGCCGGAATCGGAGTCGGTATCGGTGCTGGCTGCGGTATTGGTGTTGCAGCAGGCGAAGTTATTATCGGAGGTTTCGCAATTGGTTTACCTATAGGTTTTGCTGTCGGTGCAACAGTCGGCTTGGTTACTCCGGGGCTTTATTATAAAGCAAAGGCTGGCGATAAAGTTAATGTACAGATTATCGAAAACGTTGAAATTCCAAGATAGTTATAAGTATTATTTTTAATTAAAAAAGATCAGGAATTATTTCTGGTCTTTTTTATATTACCGGTCAGAGCATAATATTCTCATACTTATTTAAGCGGGTTTTATTTAGAAAACTCTGTTCCCCAATAAACACAAAAGGCTATAAACGTAACCAGCAAGATAATAAAAAAGATTTTGAACCCCATCATGCCTGCATCTGCGAGAAGATAAGCCGGATAGTTTACCGCACCAAAGGCACCGACAGAGAGCAGACATTCTTTCCACATTTTGCGTTTATTCACTTCTATAAGGAATTTTATGATTATACCTATCCCTGTGATTATAAGAAGGATAAGCATATAAAAACTTGTATAACTACCGCGTTTATTTTCTGACATAAATCACTCCTTTAGTTCGGTCCGTACGGATCATACTCATCACTCTTCCCGAGGTTGCACATATCGCAGAGGGTTCTGAGGTTAGATTCGACTGTTTTCCCGCCCTTTGAAACAGGTTTTATATGGTCAACATGAAGTTGTGCTCCTTCCTTTTGGGAACGTCCGCATATCACACATTTAAACCCGTCACGTTTCATTATTTTGTACCTGAGTTTTGGAGTCATTAACTGTCTTTGGTAATCTGCTGTTTGTTTGTTTTGCTGTGCAATTTTGTGCATCCCAAGATATTGTTCTATGTTTGCACAGTTAAATGTGTAGGTTCTCCAATATGAATTTCTGCCTTTCGGACTGGTATATTCAACCTTCAGGGTAATAGTAAAATCTTTAACAGCATCTTTTTTGAGTTTTTGGCATTCACTGTATTCCATTTTTTTAAACTCTTCGGAAGTTATGATAGAGTTTACGGTAATGCTGTCATAATCATAACGACCGTAGGTATTGCGCATAACACTGTCATATTCGTTTTTATATTTCTGATAACGTTCTCTGTTATATTTAACCGCTTTAACCATACCATCAAAATAGGCTTTGCTGTCATTAATAGTTGCAAGCATGTGGTTTTCAATATTAAAATTATCAAGCTGAGCCTTGCTGTTGCACGACCTTTGAAAACAAGGGTTAGCCTCAATTTTTTTAAAGGAATAGTGAGAATTAATTTTGCTTATTTCTCTTATGCATCTGCTGTTTGCGAAAACAAAGGCAATTTTCTTTTGTCTGAGCTCTTCTGCCTTCACTCCCCAATAAATAAGAAGTGCAACAACAGATATTCCGACAATACAAAAAATAGCACCTTCCACTGCTTAACTCCAATTTGTATATTCACTAACTATATTACCCGAATAAAAATATTTGTGCAAAATATCATCATTAATTGTTCTGATGCTTTGTCAGCATAAATATCCTTTACACCTTTACTAGTAACAGTCAGACATATCTCCGCCAGTTACAAACATAAGCATATAACTAAAGAACGCAATAACATACCCTACTATTACACGACCCATAAATATATCCATTACAATATCTATCGGTATAGCCAATAAGCATAAAAGGTTCTTCGTTCTTCCCGTAAGATCTAAATCATAATCAATCATTTCAGTGCCGAAATTAAACATATTTAAAATACCCTGACGAATAAGACCAAGCACCGGCAGACTGGAGTTTCTTGCAACAGTAATCTCTCCACTTGTAGGAGATAATTGCATATAATATGGTTTAGGAGTCTTATATTTTGCTCCCGCATATTTGTATGTGAACATTTGAACTTTAAGACTATAAGTATCTGAAATATAATCTTTTGGTAACGGATCAAATTTCTCAATCTTAGATACCATCAATGCACTTGCATTTTTATAATCCATACTGACTATTTCACCTTTTTTATTAATATCAAAAGTAGCTGTATGGTAAGCATCCTTTGCCAAACGTGCCTTATCTCTATCATAAAATATCCATCTCCTGCTAACATATCTTCGCTGATTTTTGAGATATTTGTTCCTGACTTTTTTAACTTTAGCAAAATCTTCTTCATTTATTTTTTTTGAAATAACATCATAAATTTCCGCCTGAAGAGTTCCCGATTTTAATTCACGATATTTTCTTTCTTTGACCGTTTCAGACGAAACTTCTTTTCCTTTTACAAATTTTGTTGTTTTAATAACCGCAGTAGGAGTTTTATCTTTATAAAGTTCGGTTGAAAATCTGTTTATATACGTCACATCACCATTAACTGTACTGATATCATATTCGACAGTATCAAGCCAAACGTCAATACTATCCAAGTCCAGCCCGGCAAATTTTCCGTTTTCGGCAGAAATAAGCACCCAATTTTCGGCGTATGCCACATTCATATTACAAAAAACTATTAAAAGTATTGTTGCTATTATTTTTTTTATGTTCATCATTATTTCCTGTTAAAAACAACCTCTTTTTGTTTATTATTTACTTCTATATCCGCTATTCCGCACTTTTCCCAGTCTATGTTTTGAGAATTTATCTTCTTCGGCAATTTTGAATGAAATTTTATTGTAAACGCCAGATACTCACAACCGTACCCTGCAGGCGGCGGGTTAAGTTTCAGAGATTTAACCGTATTTTCAACACATTTTAAAAACTCTTCGTCATAAAAAGGTACACAATAACTCTTTATCTTAAAACAGACTTTGCCTGTATTGTTTGCTACAATCAGCACCCTTGCATAAGAAGTATCATACTTTTTATCTTTAAATAATGCTTTATTTGTTTTCCAGACTTTTCTTATTTTTCCAGCCTGGTTATCAAAGTACTTTACCCAAACATCTTTTGAAACACCACAATTTTTACTCTCGCTTATTGATGAAGAAACTATGTCCTGTTCATTATTGATAACATTATTTATATAATCAACTTTATCCCCGGCATTTACGGGTATATTCAGCCCCATAAGCAATATTAAACAGATTAAAAATATTTTTTTCATGTATTATCTCCTTAGTCAAAAAAGTAATCTGACGATTGCTGTAAGTCGTTTCTTACAGGCGCCGGCTTTAAATCCGGTTTTGGTGTGACAGGTTTTGCTGCAGGTTTTGGTGCAGGTTTTGGCGTAGTTTTTGCCTGAGCACGTTGTTTTGCCTGTTGAGCTTTTTGTTGTTTTCTTTTCGCAGCCTCATCCTCCTGCGGTGTGGTTATTGTAACATCATTATTTTTAAACTTAAATCTTAATCTGACTGTATTCGATTTTAATGTCTGCAGTCTGGAGTCACCATATTCGCGATTGTCAGACAATAGATCATAAGCAAGGTCAGAATAAGTCGAATCAGTCTGATCTATTCTTGCAAAATTATACAGCCCATTTTCACCTAAGGTTGCATCTACCACTGCATACCCATTATGGAAATACGGATCATCATATCTTATATATGTATCTTGCCAATGCTTTTTAATCTTCTTCGCTAAAGTCCGTTTCAGTAATTCTATGGTTTCCTCTTCCGTATCTGTAGGTGCATACTCCGGAATACCTTCTGAATCGTCATACAAGCTTACCCCACCGGCTTTAAATAAAACATAAACTTCTACAGACTCACTTCGGCAACTTTCAGGTAACGGTTCTTTTTTTATGTTTTTAATTGCATTACTTACCATTGTAGATTCGTTTTCATTTTCTCCGTCTTCTGAAAATATTATGTTCTTATAATTTATTGCTCCGTCTTTGGTAATAGTCAGTCTTACTATCATTGGCAGGACAAAATTATCTTTAATTTGTTGTTTGTATGCAACATCAAGGGCGGATATGAGTCTTTCTTTATAAGCGGCAATATCAGCAGCCTCCTGTTCTGCTCTTTGTTGTTCTATCCGAGCCTGTTTTTCTGCTTCTAATTTTTGTTGCTCTTCGTGATAACCAATTATGCCAGCAAATATAATAACTATAATAAATAAAACAACCAAACATCCTACACAGCCGCTTGTATCATCCGGTGCGTTGTTGTTGGTATTATTGGTATTGTTGTATGTATTGTTATACGTATTTTTATATGTATTACTTTTTTGGGTATTAGCAGTATTTTTCGAATTATTAGCACGGTTTTGACTTGCCTGCTGTTTATATTGTGTTTTTGCAGAGTTTGGCGGATTAGGTTTCTGCTGTTTCGGTTTGTTCTGTTGCGTTGATTTGTTTGCCTGGCTCTTACTTCCGGAATTATTTTGAGAATTTACTGAATTATTACCGGAAGACGAAAAATTCATATTCAGTGCCTGATTAAGATAAGGTACGTTATTATTTACCCATTCTTTGTACGTAGGAATTTTTTTCTTTGGAGTTTTATTTGTACCCTTGTCGAAATCTTTCTCTATCTTTTCTATTGCCTTATTGATTGCTTCTGCACGTTCAGAAGATAATGACGATGTATTATTTTCTGTTTTAGATTTTGTTTTTGGAATAGTTGGTTTACCTTTTATAAAACACGACCAGCCTTTCTTTTCCAAAGCGCACCAGATACACGAACCATTATTTTTATCATACATATGAGTGTGTGATTTAGAACAAACGGTGAGAGATGCTTCCTGCTGTTTAAGAGCATTTTTCCAGTCCTTTGCAGTCGGTCTGTTATTTTTATAAGCAGTGTTAAAAGCTCTTTCAAACATTATTTTAATAGTGTCGTTATAAGAATCAAACATTGCCTCCATATACTTTGGCTGTTTAATACCCTTTATTTTGGCGTTCTGACCGTAACAATAGCAACCCGCTGTTATAGCATCTTTAATTTCGCCGGGAGCACCGTTTCCGCTGAACGGATGTCGTCCCGTCATAAGAAGCTGAAATATAATTACGGCAAGCCCGAAAGCATCATGGTTTTTTGTCCTGACTACTTCAGCAAATTTCTTACAATTCTGCAATTCAGGCGGTGTATAGTCAGGAACACCAACTTCACATACATAATTTTTTGAATTATAAGTTACCTGATAAGAGTCACAGTCAATGAGTTTAACCATTGCATCAGAATCAACCATGAAGTTTCCGTAATTTATATCCCCTATGACAACCCCTTTAGAATGGAGTGTTTCTACCGCAATAGCAAGATTTGCCGCCGCATGTATGAGAAACCCGAGCGTTGCCTCCGGAAAAATCTTCTTCCTGTCACCGGGATTATACAATTTATGGATAACCTGCCCATTGGAAATTTTTGCCATAGTAAACCCGACAGCTTTGTTATTCACATAAATCATTTCCTTCGGCCATGCAGCAAATTCCGCAAGTTCAGAATCATAAAGCGAACATAAAACCTTTAGTTTTTTTATCTTTTTATCGTTAAGTTTTTTCGGGTTATAAATTTTTGCAACAATATTTCTCTTACCGGTAACGTGATATACATTACCTTCCCCGCCTTTACCAATAATTTTGCCAAGTTTTATTATATTTCCGTCTTTATCTGTATAAGTAGGCATGACCTTGTTACACCATCGCTAATTTATATTTAATTCAAACTGATATCCTGTATCTGCCGGGCATTGTACTCTATATCAAGCCTTTGTTTTTTCAGAATATTTTCCATTGTGAACGGGTTACCCCAATTTGTGACAGGTAGTTGGAATTTGTAAATATCTAGCGGATATTCAACATCATTAAAGTCGCCGACACATCTTGAGATAAAGACAACCGTCTTATCATCATCCGTCTTCTGATTAACCTTATCAGATGCCAAAAATGCCCCCAGTTGTTTCGATAACCCGTCGCTATACCCGTCCTGCTGCATTTTTTCCAGCGCAGAAAAGAAAGGATTAAAGAACGGAACAAACGGTCTTTGTTCCGCAAAATTAAGTGAAATTATTTCTATTCCGTCTGTATGCATAGCAACTCTTGAGATTTTTCTGTCCATTTTCTTGAACATAAACGTGTCTTCAACATTCCTGTCGGTAGCAAACAAGGTCGTGTTCATAAACTCTCCGTTTTGAGGCCAGAACACACATTCAAATCTTGTTTTACTTCCCACAGAAATTGCACCGTCACCTATCTGAATAAAAATACTTTTGTCATCGTCAGACAAAACAGAAAGTAAAAGTGTTGTTGAAAATTCCCTTACCGCATCTGTCATTTTGAACTTTACGGCACGCTCCATGATACGTTTAAATCCGGTAAACCAAGACGCAACCGTATCTCTGTCTAAGTCGTACATTTCGTGCTCAGATATCCAGTTTTTCATGTTCCGTATAAAATACTTACATATAAACTTAGAAGACGCATCCGAACGACTTGCACTGCCTGCACCGTCTGCAACAGCTGCAATAATGTATTCCAAATCATTTTTTTTATATACCTCAGTTAAACAATAATCCTGTTTAGGAGTATCGTTCCGTTCGTGAGAAGTACCACGAACAGATGCTGAGAAAAACTTCCAAACCATTTTATAATTTTGCCCATCCGCTCGGTGATTCTAACAAGATTTCAGCCTCCGGTGAAGAATGTGAAACAGACGACATTGAATTTGATAACCATTGGAATAATCCGGTAAAATTCAAACCATTAAGATATAAAGGCTCTCTTTGTGAAATTTCAGCAAGAGCTTCCATATTAGCATTCTGTATCCCAACAGCGAAAAATGCAAACTGTTTTTTTCTTTCACCTTTTTCGATAAGATCGATTGCTCTTGATACATCATCAGTAGGCTCACCGTCAGTAATCATAAATATCCACGGTCTGTAATAAGAAATACCGTTTTCTTTATAAGTTCTTTTACGGTCTTCCAACATCTGAACAGCTGTTTCTATCGCAGCACCCATAGAAGTAGCACCGTATGCATCAAGCTCAATAGGATCAAACCGATCAGCCGTTTCAAAATCGTTCATAATTTCTATGTCAGAAGCAAATCTTATAACAGATACTTCAACTCTTTTTGATGCAACTTCGTCACCAGCTAACTGTTTTTTGAACTGTTTTATACCCTTATTTAATTCTCCGATAGCATTGTTGCACTTCATTGAATATGAACCATCAAGTAACAATATACATGGACATCTTGGTTCGGGGTTTTCCGCAAATTCGATTATCTCAAATTTAATATCTTCTTCACTTCCGTAAGGTGTTTGTTCACTCATTTTTTAGCCTTTCTTTAATCTACCGGTAAATTTTAAATAATCATATCATATATCGCCAGAAAATACTATTAAATCAGTATATTTTTTACAAATTTGTTGCATTATGCAGACAGATTATTTTGTTAAATTAACCGTTACTTTATCACATATTTACATTTTACATTTACACAATGTCAAAAACGGACATACATATCCTTTTAATTTATGCTAAAATTTTCTTATGGAGAGAAAGATTTTATTCAGATTATTCATTTTGGTTTTAATAACTTTTTGTGCGGTAATCACCCCAAAAACAGTTTACGGCTACCCGTCTAACTCAATGGTTAAAGTCTGCATTATGGACAGCAAATACACAACAACCGAAAAAACAGATGTAACTATCTACGGTACAGACGAACTTGTCATAAAAGATAACAGAAACAATGAAATTCTTCACCTCCCACAGGGTAAATTTTTATCCATAAAAAAAGGGGGTAAATATATACTCTCTTATTCAGATAACGAAAATATAGAAGATGTTGAATTTGAGATAGGCGAAGACTTCTCAATAATCTGCCCTGAAGGTGTTATCGGTATAAAAGGTTTGATAAGAGGCGGGAAACCCGCACTGTACAGAGGTGAGTTCAGATTTATATCAGTACCGAACAAGGAAAACGCTTTTTATCTTGTGAACTGTCTTGACGTTGAATACTACCTGAAAGGGGTTGTCCCATGTGAAATGCCGGTACACTTCGGACTTGAAGCCCTGAAAGCTCAGGCTGTTGCGGCAAGAGTTTATTCCCTCACCCCGCGCACAAAAATGTCACGTGCCTATGATGTCGTTGACAGTGTTGCAAGTCAGGTCTATAACGGCTATAACAGAGAATCAGATGCTGCAAACAAAGCCATAGACGAAACCCATGGCATTGTTGCACTCTATAACGACGAAATGATTATTGCGGTCTTTTCATCAACCGCAGGCGGATACACCGAAAGTTATTCCGAAACCTTCTCAGATCCGATTACCCAACAGTTTCCGTCACCTAATAAACCATATTTAGTGGCAAAACCTGATTTACCCGAGTTTAAACCACTCGATGACGAAGAAGAAGCGTTTAAGTTTTATTCAACAAAACCGCTCTCTTACGATATCCATTCCCCGCTCTACCGCTGGACCAGAACATGGACAAAAGACGAGCTTGAAAGAGTTTTGAAGAACAACCTTGTTGTTCAGTCAAAAACGGGTTTCGTTGAGCCGAGATTAACCAATTCCGAAGATTTTGGGAAACTGAAAGATATCAGAGTTACCCAAAGAGGGGTATCTGGCAAAATAGTTTTTATGGAAATAGAAACAGATAAAACTGTTTATACCATAGGAAAAGAGCTTGTCATAAGAAGATTATTCACTAAAGACGGCAAGGCTCTGCCAAGCGCAAACGTCGTTTTCAGAAACAAAGGAGATAAAAAAGACTGGAGTGAAATCACTGCCTACGGCGGAGGGTTCGGACACGGCTGCGGTCTGAGCCAGTACGGTGCAAGATATATGGCACAGGACTGCAAATTACCTTTTGATACTATTCTTAAACATTACTATAACGGCATTTGTCTAGGCACAAAACCGATAGAATTATATAAACATTCAACCCCTGTATGTTTTTACGCACCTGAGAAAAACGCAATAATAACCATACCTAACCGTCACGGAATGGAAAACCTTCAAATAGATATAAACGGTCAGGTGTATAACGTTGATTTAGACAAAGCTCACTCAAGAGCAGAAATCGATATCTCTGACTGCATAAAGGTTAAAGATTTGAACATCGTAACCTTTACTTCACCTTATCAGAACAAACAAGACACAAGAAGACACGACAGAATAAAACCTGTAAAAATCTATATAAAACTGTTATAATAAACTTTTTTCGTCGTGAATGGTTATTGCATCTTTAGGACAAACAAAACTGCATAAAGAACAGCCAACACATTGTTCCTTGTCCACAACAATATTATTATCTTTTAACGATAATGCATTATGCTCAGATTCAAAACATATTTTTATGCATTTCCCGCAACGACCGCACTTTTCACTGTCTATTTTAGGACAAATACCGTATTCCTTATTCAATTCCTTGTGTTGGGTAATCTTAGGAATTATAATACCTTTAAGCTCTGAAATATCTTTCATTCCTTTTGAGTCTAAATATTTACTCAGACCTGACGTCAGACCTTTAATAATGCCGTAACCGTTAATCATCACCTCAGTACAAACCTGAACCGCACCAGAGCCGACGGAAATATATTCTGCAGCATCCTGCCAGTTAGAAATTCCACCCATGCCCAGAATAGGTAATTCAGAATTTTGACTTATCTGAGCAACACATCTCAAACCTATCGGTTTAACTATTTGCCCTGAACATCCGCCATAGGTTGAATGACCGTCAATATTCAGTTGTGGTTCTAAAGTGTCAAGATTTACTCCCATAAACCCCTGAACGGTATTTATAGCTGCAAACCCGTCACATCCCGCTTCCTCAACAGCTTTAGCTATATCGACAATGTTTGTCACATTCGGCGAAAGCTTTACAAATACAGGTTTTGCTGCAACCTCTTTAACCCATTTCGTTATAGTTGAAGAGACCTCTGCATCAGATCCGATAGCCATTCCGATACCTTTTTCAGGCATACCGTGCGGGCAGGAAAAATTGAGCTCATAAGCGTCAATAGGAGTATCGTTCAATTTTTCAACTATTGCCTGCCATTCTTCTTTAACTACAGGCGCCATAATACTGGCGATAATAACCTTTGCCGGATGTTTAGATTTGAGATATTTTATCCCGTCACACCAGTACTGAATGGTTTTATGGCTCAAAAGCTCGATATTTTGGAAACCGATAACGTTATTTTTGTTCTTCATAACAGCATAACGAGGACTTGCCTCAATCATTTCCAAATCATCAGGAGTAATAGTTTTCAACACTGCTCCGCCCCAGCCTAATTCGAAGGCTTTATCAATACTTTCAACAAGAGCCGTCGGGGGTGCAGAAGCCAATAAAAACGGGTTTTCAAAATCAATACCCAGAAAGGAGGTTTTTAAACTTGCCATTTATTCTTAATCCTATATTAATGTTGATTACACCATATTATCATATTTTTCCAAATTTACAACCCTATTTACCCCTATAATTTACCCCTATAATTTCACCACCCACCCATATTTTTTTACCACAATTATTTTCATTTTCCCAATGATAATGGTTTCATATGTTTTCGAAAA
>JAILHQ010000048.1 GCA_024695725.1 Cyanobacteria bacterium RUI128
TGATTTATACATAATTTTTGTTTTGCATTAGGTTCAATAACTTTATTCTTTTTTTCTGCTGTTTTTTCTGCGGTTACCATTATGATGTCTCCTTCGAATTTGTTTCGTAAAAATATTGTATCACAGATTTTTATGCTAGAATAAAATAAATAAGGAGAAAGCCATGGCACAGAGAATAGTATCCGGGATGCGTCCTACCGGTAAACTTCATTTAGGACATTACCTTGGTGTAATTGATAACTGGGTTCAGTTACAAAAAGAGTATGAATGTTATTTTTTTGTTGCTGACTGGCACGCTCTTACTACAAAATACGATAAAACGGACGATTTAAAACAAGACGTTTTAAACGTTGCAATGGACTGGCTTGCATCAGGTATAGACCCTGAAAAATCTACGATATATGTTCAGTCACATATACCTGAAATTGCTGAATTACATTTGTATCTGAGTATGATTACTCCTCAAAATTGGGTAGAGAGAGATCCGACTCTGAAGGATATGGCAAAAATTCTTAAATCAAAAGAAGGTATGAACTCTCAAATCGGTTACGGTTTGATGGGTTATCCCGTTTTGATGACTTCAGATATTCTTATGTTTAACGCTGACTTTGTACCTGTCGGAATAGATCAGGTTGCTCACGTTGAACTTACAAGAGATATTGCAAGAAGATTTAACAATGTGTACAACACAGATTTCTTTAATGAGCCTCAGCCGAAGCTCAATGCTTGTTCGCTCATCTGCGGTTTAGACGGAAACAAAATGGGTAAATCGTATAATAACGATATCAAAATTTCCGATACTGCAGAAGATACGGCAAAGAAGGTTATGAGTGCAATTACGGACAGAAGTCGTTTAAGAAAAGACGATTTGGGACATCCTGACGAGTGTGAAGTTGCGTTCAAATACTGGAAGATTTTCGGGGATGAAGAAGAAATCTCTGCTATTCGTTCAGAGTGTGAGCAGGGTCTGCGCGGATGTGCACAGTGTAAACGTGAGTTGGGTGCAAAAATTAACGAACGTTTTGCCGAAATAAGAGAAAAACGTGCGTATTACGAAAATCATATTGACGAGGTTAAAGATATTCTGGAAGCAGGAAATCAAAAAGCAAGAACCGAGGCAGGCAAGATTTTAAAGGAAGTACGCAGTCTTGTAAAAATGTACTAAAACCTGTGGTATTTATCCGGTATTTTGTAACAAAATAAGCCGAAAATGTAAAGGTTATAATCATATTTGGCAAAAAATAATATTGAGGATGGTTGTCCTCAATAGACATGTCTGAAATTTGTGTGTGAAAGGGATAGACTTGGCAGATATAGCATCAAGATTTGATAATATGAACCGCTATTATATTAATCAAAATCCGGCGAAAGTATCTTTTAAAAGTGAACAGATGGAAGATGTTCCGCCTGTCAGAAGGAGAGATATTTATGCTGAAATGCCGGTCAGAGCTTTAGGTTATACAAACGAACTCGGGGAGGCTATCAGGCCGTTAAGTCCTTTGCTGGCTAATTTGTCCTGGCTTCCTGCAATTGGTTATATCGGTGCTGATATATCAGATAAATATAAACAGGATGAATACTCAAATCAAATTCCAAGTAAAGAAAGAGCATCAAAACAGTTTGTTACCCAGATGCTTGCAAGTGTACTCCTGCCGACTGCAGCGGTTAAAGTCGGACAGGGTTTAGTCAATAATGCGGCATCATTTACCGACACAGGTTTATCTTTGTCTAACAGAGAAAAAGTTTCAGATGTTATTATTAATTCCATGAAAGCAGGAGAGCATAAGAATTTCTTGGATGAGGCAGGTTACGTAAATAAAGAGGCGTACAAACAAAATCTGTACGGTCAGTTTGACGAAATTCTCAAACACAGAAAAACACATCAGGGTAAGAATCCTTTTGTGAACATGATTGATGCGGTCAGAAAAACCGTTGCAATGAAACCTGCTAAAGAAAGAGTTAAGAGTTATACAGGCATGGTAGTTGACAGGCTTGTTGACGAAAGACAACAACTGCTTGACGGTGTCAGACCTGAAAATCTTTCACAAAGAGCCTTCAAAAAATTTGTTAAGGCAACAAAAGACCTCGGCGCTGAGGAAAAACAAAGTTATGCGTTCGATGTAATCAGAAAGATTGAAAAAGGCAGAATGTTCAACAACAGAATTATCAAGTCCATCGGTGGTTTGCTTGCACTTTCTCTTATGGCAAAACCTATTGATAATTTTGTAGAGAACGTTATTATTGAAAAATACGTCGGTCCTACAATAAGTATGGTGAAAACCTACGCACGTAAAGATGAAAAATTAAATGCTTAATTACTTTCCGATACAGAAGTTTTCAAAAATGTTATTCAGAATATCGTCAGTAATGACTTCCCCTGTTATCTCGTCTAATGAAAGTAAAGCAGCTTTTACGTCGATAGATATCATATCCTGAAGCTCGTGTCTTTCTGCACCGTCAAGTGCTATCATAAGAGAAGTTTTTGCCCGTTCAAGACAGTTCTGCTGACGAACATTTGTTGAAAACTCCAGTGATTCAGGGTTTACATCACATACGATTTCTTTAATTTTTTCTTTTAATTCTTTTATTCCCTGTTTTGTTTTGGTTGATATTTTAAGGTCATTGGTTGATAAATCTGCCAAATCTGATTTGTTTGCAATTTTCAGATTCTTTTTGTTCTTAACCAATTCCCAGATAATATTATCTTCCTGTGTCATCCCTGATGTGGCATCATACAAAAACAGCACAAGGTCTGCCTCGTCAAGAGATTGTTTTGAATATTCTATCCCGATTTCTTCAACTTTTGAAACTTCATCATCATTTCTTATCCCTGCGGTATCAACGAGGGTAACAGGGATACCGAAATCAAGGGTTTCTTTAAGTATATCTCTTGTAGTTCCTGCAATATCTGTCACAATAGCTCTGTCGAGGTTCAACAGAGTGTTGAAAAGTGACGATTTCCCTACATTCGGTTTCCCGACTATTGCAACAGAAACACCTTGTCTTAGTATATTAGAGGTGTTTGCAGTTGAGAGAATGTCTTCAATTTCTGAAATATATTTTTTAAACTCACTTGCCAGATAGTTATATTCAGGCTCTTTAACGTCTTCCGGAAAATCAATTCCCGCAACTATTTTAGAAAGTATTTCAAAAATTCCGTTTCTAATTTCGCTTATTTTTTTTGCAAGAACCCCGGATAAATTTTTTGCCGAAGTCATAACAAAGTCCTGAGTTTTTGAATGTATCAAATCTGCGACGGCTTCAGCCTGAGATAGATCCATTTTTTTATTGAGGAAAGCTCTTTTTGTGAATTCTCCGCGTTCAGCGTGACGGGCTCCGTTTGCCAGAGTCAGTGCAAGAATTTTTTTAACGATATTTACCCCGCCGTGACAGTGAATTTCTATAACGTCTTCCCCTGTATAACTTTTAGGGTTTCTGAAAGGAAGAATAAGAACTTCATCAACTTTTTTATCCCCGTCCGTTATCCAGGCGTGAGTGATGTAGTTCGGCTGAAAATCTTTTTTATCGGAAATCTTTTCGGCTATTTCAAAACTCTTTTCGCCCGAAATACGTATTACTCCGACTCCGCCTGTCGCTATCGGAGTAGATATTGCAGATATCGTATCAAACTCATTTATTATGTTCATAACAATATTTTAGCTTAAACATAAATTTGGTTAATTATCTGTATAAATGTGTTAAAAACTGGACTTATCGTCAGAACTTATTATATGATGTATATTATGAAGAAGTTTTTCCGTCATATTCTTAAATTATTGGTTATACTTGGTCTTGTATTTATGCTTGTTTTCAAACAAGACTGGATACAAATCCATATTATCAACCGCTGTGAGGGTATGTTTTTAGTTTATAAAGGCGACAGAGCCCTGAGGAAAAACAAACTTTCTTACGCTATCGAGTATTACAACAGAGGGTTGCATCTTTATCCGAAACACTTTACGGCGTGGTATAACCTGGGCAACTTATACGTTGTTTATGAAGATTATCCGTCGGCTGTTGATGCTTACACCGAGGCAATCAAGCATAACCCTAAATATGTCTGCGCAAGAATGAACTTAGGAATAATTCAGTCGGAAAAACTCGGGAATTTTGATGCGGCTATTGAACAATATACAAAAATTATTACAACAAATTATCATATCTGGTCTATCCCTATTGTGTTCAGTACGAAGCGAAGTTCAAAGGCTAACCGCGGGCTTGCTTATTACAATATGGGAAGGGCATACAGGCAGAAAGCGCTCTATTTGCGAGATGATGAAAGATATCTTACCACCCCGCTTTTGTTAAAATCGGCTGAAGCGTACGAAAAAGCGTGTAAGATATTGAAGAAAAATTCCGATGCAAGGTATAACCTTGCTCTTGATTATCATTTGCTCGGCAATTACCGTGATGCGGGTAAAAACTACTGTAAAGCAATCGAGCTTGCTCCAATGAATTATGAGGCGCATTACAATCTTGCAATTCTGTTGAGAAGAATGAAACGTTTCAAAGATTCTTTAGAAGAACTTGAAAAGGCATCACTTTTGATTTCAACCTCAGGTACATCTGCTAATGCTGATTACATTTTCGGAATACTGTCTGATGTTTCACATTCTTATATAGATTTCAAATCTGATCCGAGATACGCTGCTGCTATGGAAGAAAAAGATAATCAGGATGTTGATCCTGACAAAAAGAAGAAAAAGAAAAAACACGGCAAAGAAGAAGATGTTGAATCTTATATCAGCGACGACGGAAAAGTCAGACCATCTGACGATTTAGACAAGAGCATGATGCGCGATATGAGCAGATGTGCGGGATATTCATATTTTAGGAATGAAAGCAATGAATATTAATGATAATGTGCTTTATAACTTACTGAGCGCTATATGCAACAGTTGTGTAGATAATTTAGCAGATGAATTAAAATCTGCTTTGGCTGATTACTATGACATTTCTGAAATAAATGTTCTTTATTATGATGAAAATATTAAAGAAATGAAAAATATTCTCAAAAATTTTGAACCGGCGGAATACTATTATTCGGAAGAAAAAATGAAAATATTTCAAGGTATTTTTGAGAAGCTATGTGATACAAACTATGTTATAAATGACGATATAAACTCGCCTGATGATGCTTTTGATTCAAAAAATGTAATAGTAAAGACAATTTCTTTACCTGTAAAACATGAAGGCAAAACAACCGGATTATTCAGAATAAAATTCAGAAACAAAATAGATTTCAAGCAGGACGATTTAAAATTTTTCAACGTTCTTGCGTGTAACATTTCTCTGAAGGTTATGAGTATAGTTTTTTCTCTGCATTTACATATCCTTAATGAGTTTTATAAATCAATGAAGGATATTGCAAAAATTGTTGAATCACAATATGACTTTCAGTATATTATCCCGCTGATAGGGGAAATAATAGACAGATTTGTTTTGAATCATTTAGTCTATATTTTTATAAAAAATGACGAAAATTACAGTTTGTACTGGCCGTCAGCGTGCTGGAATAAATCTGTATATGACTTGATAGAAGGTTTAAAGCCAAGTGATGATTATAAAATAACAGAGGACAAAAAAACGGGTGCTTTCCCGCTTGTAAGTGAGGGGGAAATAATAGGCTGTATTGTTGCCCACAGTACGATTGATAAACTGTTAGAGGAAGAAATCAGTTATATTTCGGAATTGGCAAAACAGGCTGCAATAACTGTAGAAAGGGCAAACACATATTCTGAAATGCTTCAGAATGCAACAATGGACGCGCTTACAGGTTTAAATAACCGAAGACAGTTTGAAATAAGGCTGTCAGAACAGTATTCTGCCGCTAATCGTCAGAATACCCCGCTCTGTGCAATTATGACGGATATTGATTTCTTCAAAAAGTTTAATGATACTTATGGTCATGCAACGGGCGATTTGGTGCTAAAAAATACGGCATCGGTTATAAAAAATGAACTTCGTGAATATGATATAGCGTCAAGATACGGCGGGGAAGAGTTCTGTATATTGCTTCCGCAGACAAGTCTTGAAGAGGCAAAAATTGTTGCGGAAAGATTACGTTCCGCTGTTGAAAATATGCGTATAGAGAATAATGACGCTATTCGTGTTACAATAAGTGTGGGCTTGGCAGAGCTTGATATAAAGGATATGGCGGAAGATTTGTATATGAAAGCCGACAGAGCTTTATACGAGGCTAAAGAAAGCGGACGTAACAGAGTAGTTGTTTATAACAAAAAAGGCAGATAAGATGTATTCTCAAACTTGTTATTCAATAGAAGATACAAAAAAACTTGCGAAAAAGTTTGCAGACCTGACAAAAACCAACGGGTGTTTTGTGAATCTTTTCGGGGATATAGGTGCGGGCAAAACAGCATTTGTACGTCTTGTTGCAGAGGCTCTTGATATAAAAGAAAAAGTAACAAGTCCGAGTTTCACCATACTCAACGAATACCATACAGGCGAAATTCCTATCTATCATTTTGATTTGTACAGACTGGAAAACGTAGGGATAAAAACAATAACCGACGAGCTGAGAGAATATTCTGAGGGTAAATGTCTGACTTTTGTTGAATGGGCAGAGTTTTCTCAGGGCGAAGTTCCTTTTGACAGAATTGAGATAAATGTAACCTATGATGATGAGGATAACCGTTGTTATTCCTTTGAGGCAGTCGGGGACAGAAATAAAGAAGTTATTTCTAAATTGGAAGAATAAAATGGAAAAATTAATATTAGCTTTTGATACGTGTTTAGATAAAACTTATGTTGTTTTAAGGACAGAGGATGAGATCTTGTCTTCCGAAACAATTTTTTCCAACGAAAAAAGTTATCATTCGGCATATTTGATATCGACCATAAAAGACATACTTAAGGCAAGCGGAAAAACCCCGCAGGATTTGTATGCCATTGCGATAAACATAGGCCCGGGAAGTTTTACGGGTATAAGAGCGTGTACAACGGTTGCAAGAGTGATGGCTCAGCAGCTTAATTGCAGGGCTTTCGGGATACCTTCTCTGGAAATACTGTCGAGGGCTAAAAATGATGAATACGTTGTTGCGCTTGATGCAAGAAAGAACAAGGCTTACCTTTATGATAAGGAACTGAAGGGTGCGGTTGAGCTTGAAGAGGTTGATAAAGTGGTTAAAGTCAGAAAAGTTATAACTGACGACAGGCTCATCGAACGGTTCAGACCGCTTGCAGACGAAGTGATTTCATATCAGCAGGCAGAATTTGAGCTTGGTGAAATACTTTCCGATATCGCGGTTGAAAGACTGAAAACTGATGACGGTAACTGGGCAAAGGTCTTACCGTTGTATATTCAGCCTCCGCCTGTAACGGTTAAAACGTAATGTAAACAAAACTTAACAATTCATGAAAAAATAAGGCAATTTTTTTAGGAGTATTTACTTAATATATATATAGTATATAAAACTAGGAGTATTATGAGTATTTCATTAAATACCGATCAATACCATTTGATGACGAAGTTGAACATAACTACGTCAAGAATGCACGATTATGCAGATAAATCGGTGGATGAAATAATTGATGCGGAAGCCGAGAGTGGAAACGCCCTTGCGAAGGATTACGGACGTAAGTTGTTCGGAAATCCTGATGAGCTTATTGAAACCTTCCAGCTCGCGGATCCGACAAACAAGTATAATATATTGAATCAAATGTCAACAGAGCAGCGTGAGAAAGTGCTTGAGTTGCTTGACTCCGAAGATATGGTAGTCGGACTCAACTTCTTCACACAGGAAAAACTTGCTCAGATGCTTGGAAAAGTATCTGTTGCCGAGTCGGCAAGCGTTGCATTGGAGGCGTTTTCACTGCCTCAAATAATAGCAATGATGCCGGAAGAAGAACTAGAAAGTTTCTTTATGAGTTCAGAAATACCAAAAGAATCATTTACAGCACAGCTCAGGAACCTTGATCCGGAATTACTTATACAAATGACGGAAGGTATCACAGGACAAGCGGCTGATCAGAGTGACGCTTCTAAGTTAATCGCACAAATCATGGCTCTGCCTGACAAACAATTCAAAGAAACAATGGCATCTTTAGATCCTGAAATACAGCAAAATGTCGTATTTCAGATGGCAAGTGAAGATAAAGGTGTCTTGCTACACTTCAGTGGGCAGTCGTTCAATGATATGGTATCCGGACTGCAAAAACCTGATATGGTTAAATCAATGATTGCATTGGATACCAGCTCTTTGCAGCGAATGACAAAACAGCTTCCGGAGGATCTGTTCTCTATCGTGGCAACACAAGTCGATACAAGACAGTTTGCTCAACTTTTGATAGACAGATGTCCTGAATTACTTGAAAAATTTACTTCAATGGCTAATGCAAGCACTACGCACTAATGTCTGACAAAAAGTCGTAGAGCATTTCTAAAGCAACCTGAGTAAATTTGTATTTCATTTTGCTGCGTTTAAGTTTAGGATTAAGTCTGAATTCCTGAACGATAGCTTTATATTTTGATTTTATTGCAACGTAGATAAGACCGACGGGTTTATTTGGGCTGCCGCCTGTCGGACCTGCAATACCTGTTGTGCAAACAACAACATCTGCACTTGTTCTTTCGTGCAGACCTGCAGCCATTTCTGCCGCACATTCTTTGCTTACGGCGCCGAATTTTTCCAGAGTGTCGGTTGTTACACCTAACAGACTGTGCTTAACCTCGTTAGAATAGGTTACAAAATTCAGCTTTGTATATAATGAACTTCCAGGAACGTCTGTTAGTCTTGAGCTTAAAAGCCCGCCGGTGCATGATTCTGCAGTCGATATAACCATCGAATTGTCGAACAAAATCTTTGCGATTTTTTGTTCGATGGTTTCTTTTTTCTTACCAAATATATTAAACATATTTCTCTTTCTGTCCTTGTGTTGGGTAAAATCTCAACTGATATTATACATAACAAATACAATTTATTTCATAAGTAATAAATTGTCAATATACCATTTTTATGAATTTTTCCATCTTTTTTGAAGGGGAAAATAGAGAAGAATTAAGTCGTCTCATACGGAGTAGGAGTTGAAATATCGTGTTGAGAAATTTAATATTTATTTCTTCCATGATTTTACACATTATATTTCCTGTGCTATAATCAGCTTATGAAAATGAATATTTCAAGATATTTGAAATTCCGGTGGTCGAAAGTTATAGAACCGCAAAAAGTAGTGCGGGAGGCATAAAATCCTTATCGAGATAAGGTTTTTTGTGTATCCTGAGCCGGAGAAAAAGTAAACATAAAGAGGAAATACGGTAAGAAAAGGAGAAAATAATATGGCTAGAGCAAAACAAATTACTGATGGTGATAATAATATAACAATTACACCAAAGTCAAAAAGTTCAGTGTATGTATATACAGGTGAAGGTGATTTTACCTTTAAACTTAATGTAGCGTATGAACTCAACGGCAGAGCTATTGGCGGGTACGATGAAAGATATGAAAATTTCGCTGTTAAGAAAAATAATGATTTGGTAATTACAACTATGTTTACCAGTCAATATAGCGGAAAAACTAAAAAAGTAACCACCACGATAAAAAATTATTTTCTCAGTGATAACGAAAATCATATCGTTAATTACAGATACTTTACCGGTGTTAATAAAGGTTGGTTAATAGTACCAATAACACCAACTACTTATACAGCAGGTTTAAACGGTCTTTATAAGAGCGGAACCGATATGGTAGCTAATGATATGAATTTCCTTACCGGTACAACGGGTGCTGATACATATTCTTTAGCTGAAAATGATCCGTACTCAAATTATGTGTATGATTATAAGGGTAACGATACATACGAGGCTTTTGGCGGTTCTATTCAAACTCTTTATGATATGGCGGGGGACGACAAATATTTTATTGATAATGACACTATCGTTTATGCTTTTGATTATAAAGGAAGCGATGAATATACAGCAGAAGACGATAATGACCGTTTGTATGTAAAAGATTATGCAGGGAACGATACATATACTCTGGATGAGGCTACATTCCAGGTTTATGATTTTAAAGGTAATGATAAATATTATTTGACCGAAAATGCCGAAGGGGATGATCCTAATACAGGAACTTTCAGAAATATGGTGTGTGATTATACCGGAAGCGATACGTATAATGTAGACAATACAAACCAAGTGTATATCTTTGATAACAAGGGCAAAGATACATACAATATCTCTTCAAATAAAGTTGAAATTATTGACAGCGGTAAAGGTAATGATACATATAACGTTATCTCAGCGTCAAATGCAAATCAGGAAGAATTTTATATCCAGGATGAAAAAGGTAATGAAACCTACAATTTATCAAATTTGGCATTTGCAAATCCAACAGAGGCCGGTGACTATTCAATCCGTGATAATGCAGGAAATGACAGATACATTTTCAAAAGTACAGAAAATGCTGATTTGGTCCAAAACTTGAACATAGTTGACGATGCAGGTAAAGATAAATATACTTTTGTGGTAGAAGATGAAACCAATGATGCTGTTGATGTTCTTGGTATTATTGATAAAAAGGGTGCAGATACTTATACGTTCAAAGGTATTGGTAATAATGCCGTTACTAATTTAAATATTTCAGATAATGACACAAAGAGCAAAGATAAATACATCTTTGATCTGGTTACGGATTTTGATATTCAGGATGCAGGCGGTAATGATAAATACACTATATCAAAGAGTGACGGCTCTATTACTGATGTAAAAGGTAACGACAAGTACACTATCAATACCGGAGCAGGTTTTGATATGACAATTATTGATAATGCAGGAAAAGACAATTATGTCGTTGATTTAACCGGAGCAGGCAGCTTTGTTGAAGTATATGATAAAGGCGGGAAAGACAGTCTTGTGTTGTCTGGTGGTTTAACGAAAGACAACATTGTCTTTATGGCTGACGTCAGAAAAGACGGTAATTGTAATGATGACCTTCTTGTATATAACAAAACTCATGACAGCTTTATGACAATAAGTGATTTTTATAAAATAGATGATAATGGCGACATCGCAGGTTTTGGTGACGGCAGAATAGAAACAATCAAGATAGGCAAAGCAAAAATGGCAGCCCTTAATAGAGCTACCTACTTTGACTCTATGCTGGAAAGTGTTGAAGCATATCTTAGCAGTGATAAGTTCAGTGATCGCTCGGATGCCTTTAGTGTTTACTCTATATTGTCCGGAACTGATGATGATGCAAAAGCGCAGTTAGTTACATACTTTAGCGGAGCGCAGGCATAAGCTGATCAGATAAAATATATGCAAAATGCGGCAGATTTATCTGCCGCTTTTTGTTTGTTAACCCTTTGTCATTCTGAGGTGCGGGAGCGGGAGCTTTAGCTCATTCCCGCAGAAATGACCGAAGAATCTTAAATACAAGAGATACTTCGGACTTGCTTTGTTACAGTCCTCAGTATGACAATACCCCTCTTTAACTCTACATTTACCCCTACATTTACCCCTACCCCATATATACTATTGCCACTTTAAGTGAAATTTTGTATAATAGGATAAATATTATAAAAAGGTGTTTGTTTGTAAAATAAGTAGGAGGGAAGCTATGAAGAAACATTTTTCTTTGTCAAAGATAATGCTTTCATTGTTTGCATTATTGATTGGCTCAATCCCGACTTTTGCAAGTGAAGCTGACTTAATCGTTCCGAATATTAAGGCAACATCACTTGACAGTTATAACCTGTTAATTATCGGTTTAATCGTGTCAGTGATTGGTGTAATTTTCGGATTTATTGAATTCTTACGAGTTAGGAAAATCGAAGTCCACGAAGCAATGGCAAATGTCGGAAACACAATTTTTGAAACCTGTAAAACTTATCTTGTGCAACAAGGCAAGTTTTTATTAGTTTTAGAGGTATTAATCGGTTTATGTATTGCATTCTATTTCGGATTTTTGGAAGAAATGAATCTTACAAACGTTCTGATTATCCTCGGATGGTCAGTAATCGGTATCTTGGGTTCTTATTCGGTTGCGTGGTTTGGTATCAGAATGAATACCCTCGCAAACTCAAGAACATCATTTACTGCCCTTAAAGGTAACCCGTTGAATATCTTGAACATTCCTTTGAAAGCAGGCATGAGTATTGGTGTATTGCTTGTATCTGTTGAACTTATCATGATGTTAATCATCCTGTTATTTGTTCCGGGCAATATCGCAGGTGCTTGCTTTATCGGATTTGCTATCGGTGAATCATTAGGTGCATCTGCACTTCGTGTTGCAGGTGGTATCTTCACAAAGATTGCTGATATCGGTTCAGATTTGATGAAAATTCAGTTTGGTATTAAAGAAGACGATCCTCGTAACCCTGGTGTTATTGCTGACTGTACTGGGGATAACGCAGGTGACTCTATCGGGCCTACCGCTGACGGTTTTGAAACTTACGGTGTAACAGGTGTTGCTCTTGTTAGTTTTATTTTGCTTGCTGTTGCAGGCGCAGAACATCAGGTACAATTATTGACCTGGATATTTGTTATGAGATTCTTGATGATTATAACTTCTGTTGTTTCATACTGGATTAACGGTTTGGTAACAAAAGTTTATGCAGCAAGAACA
>JAILHQ010000097.1 GCA_024695725.1 Cyanobacteria bacterium RUI128
TAGGTTAAGAAACAGGGAAAAAGGGTAGAAAAAAATTTTTTCGCATGTATTATATAAAAACACCATTTTGAGGAAAGGAGATGTGTATGAGAATTCAGGCTATTCATTCAACAACAAACAGACCAACATTTCAGCAGAAAAGACCGCACGAAGGATATGACAGAAGTGCAACAATACAGGATTTGTTTGAATCGGAAGACAGAATCATTGCAAATCAGGAAAAACTTTTTGCGAAACAAAACGATGCATTAGCAAAAGCGTTGTGGGTTATTATGAACCAAAACGGCGGTTCAAAAGAAGTCGCAAATTTCCAGATGAGAGAGGCTGATAAATCACTCAGCAAACTGTCACCGGATATGAAAAATTTTAAATAAACAAACAAAAACCCGAGGTTATTCACTCGGGTTTTGTTTTTAAGAGATATTGTCCATACATTATTTACTGTCGGGACATGCAGTTTTTGGGGATTATTACTTAAAGTTTTGTAAAATATATTGTCTGTCCTTCAGCAAATTATTTTTTTAGGGCGGTTAAAACAAATGTGTAGGAACTAAGCAGAGGAAATTATATATGAACAACTCTATCAACAGACAACAATACAGCCCGAATTTTGGTATGGCACTTGTAATAACTAAAAAAGCAGAACCATTTGTTGAATCATTACCTAAAAAAGAACGTCAATATCTTCGCGAACTCGGGAAAAGAATAAAAGGTTCACGTAACGATATAAATATTGAGGAAAATGGTGCTGTAAGTTTAACTTATAAACCAAAAGCGTCTGAAATCAGACTTGTGAGTGATGAAAACAGAGAAGCAGTTAAAGCTGCAGATAAAGCAAAAGAAAAAAGATTCAAAAATGAAATGACTTTTGGTGAAAAAGTTGATATGACAATTGACGATATAAAAACTTTGGCAAAAGTTGCAAAAATAAAACTGTCTTTAGGTAAATCTAAATTCATGAAAAGATTACAAATAAACGAAGCTTTGCAGGCACAATGGGACAGAGCTGATGCTATGGAAGAAAGAATAACTGCAAGAATAGCTCAAAAAGATGCTGCTGCAAAAAAAGATGCAGAAAGCTTAATGGCTGAATTTGGAGAAAAATAATAAAATATAAAAATAAATAATACAAAAAACCGAGGAAGACATTCCTCGGTTTTTTTATACACTCTTGCGCATTAGCGACTTAGTGCACTAATTACAGTTTGTTAGCAACCATCTTAGTAGTTTCAGCCAGTCTTGTAGAATAACCCATTTCGTTATCATACCAAGAAATGATTTTAACCATGTTGTCGCCCATAACTCTTGTTAATAAAGCGTCAACTGTAGATGATTGTGAAGTACCAACGTAGTCAGAAGATACTAACGGTTCTTCTGTGTAGCATAATACGTGTCCGTCAGCACCAGCTTTAAGAGCTGCGTTAACTTCGTCAACAGTAACTTTCTTTTCTGTTTCGAAAACAACGTCAACTAAAGATACGTCCGGAGTAGGAACACGCATAGCGAAACCGTCCAATTTACCCTTTAATTCAGGAAGAACCAAAGCAACAGCCTTAGCAGCACCTGTCTTAGTAGGAACGATGTTTAAAGCACCAGCTCTGGCACGACGTGGGTCTTTGTGACCTGCGTCTAAGATTCTTTGGTCACCTGTATATGAGTGAACTGTTGTCATCAAACCTTTTACGATACCGAATTTTTCGTTGATAACCTTAGCTACAGGAGCTAAACAGTTAGTTGTACAAGAAGCCATTGAAATTACATGGTGCTTAGATGAATCATACTTGTCATCGTTTACGCCAAGAACGATTGTAATGTCTTCGTTAGAAGCAGGAGCAGAAATGATAACCTTCTTAGCACCTGCATCAATGTGAGCATGAGCCTTAGTTGCATCTGTGAAGAAACCGGTTGATTCAACAACAACTTCAACACCTAAATCTTTCCAAGGTAAAACTGCAGGATCTTTTTCTGCGAAGAATTTGATTTTCTTACCGTTAACGATAATACCTTCATCATAAGCTTCAACAGTACCGTCGAATTTACCCATAACTGAGTCATACTTGAAAATTCTTGCAGCATCTTCAGGTTTCAAACCAGGGTCGTTGATAGCAACGTAATCGATTTCGTTGAAAATACCTTCTCTGATAGCTGCTCTTAATGTGTTTCTACCGATTCTTCCGAATCCGTTAATAGCTACTTTTGTCATAATTTTCTCCTTATTTATGTACTAAAGATTTTCTCTCTTAACA
>JAILHQ010000110.1 GCA_024695725.1 Cyanobacteria bacterium RUI128
AATTCAAAAATTCTTGTCACAACCGTTCTTTGTTGCCGAACAGTTCTCAGGTATTGCAGGTAAATACGTAAAACTTGAAGATACAATCAAAGGCTTTAAGGAAATTATCGAAGGTAAGCACGATAATCTTCCTGAACAGGCTTTCTATATGGTTGGTACAATCGAAGAAGCCGTTGAAAAAGCAAAGACTTTATAGTGAGGGTGTAAGATGCATTTAAAATTAATTACACATGATAAAGTTGTTTTTGACGACGAAGTATCAGAAATCTACACAAAAGGGGTAGATGGCGAATTTGGTATTTTAGAAAATCACGTACCTGTAATGACTGCATTAGATGTCGGAATTACAAAGGTTATCAAGGACGAAAAGCCTATATTATTCACAACAATGGGCGGAGTCTTTCAGTTCAAGGATAACAATGCAATAATTCTTACGGATATGGCAGAAAACGGTGCAGATATAGATGTTACCAGAGCCCGTTCAGCAATGGAAAGAGCTCAGGCAAGACTTGCAGATAAATCGGCAGAGATAGATGCGAGAAGAGCAGAGGCTGCATTAGCCAGAGCGAAAGCCCGATTGAAAGCAGCAATTAGCGAATAAATAAAAAGAGCGGCGATGCCGCTTTTTTTTATACTTATAAAAATAAAAAACCACTCTTTACAAGTGGCAAAATTGAAAAATAGGAAAAATTATAGGGAAAATATTATTTTAAATCTTGTTATAACGAGCTATTATGTGAAAATTTTGAAGGTTCTGTCAACGTTTTCTTTAGCTACGTTTTTAAGTGTGTCAATTTCTTGTTTAATTGCGTTACGTTCAGTTTCTAATTGGGAAAGCTCAGTATCAAATCTTGCATCTTTAGAATTGATTCTGTTCATATCAGCTTCATACTGCGCTTCAGCTTTCTTCAGATTAACTTCATCAGAAACTTCCTGGATCTTTGTTGATGTTGAAATACTTGTTTTTTCATAAAGTTTATAGAAATAATCTTCATAAGTAGTTCCATCCGGATAAGACATTGATGATCCGCCTTCACCTACAGTATAACCTGTTGGTGTATAAGTAGTCTGAACACCTGTACCCGGGTGAGTATAAACAATATTTGTACCATCAAATGAATAGTTATTTTCAGGATCATCTTTTTCCTGAATAACTGTTACATATCCTTCAGAAATCAATGTTGACAGTGTTGTATATGATCCATCCAAGCCGCTGTCAAGTGTAATACCTTTTTTAGTTGCCATTGCAGTAACAACTTCAGAATAATTATGACAAATAGTTCCGTCAACATCAAATAAGAAACCTGCATTTGTCATCAAGGCAAAAGTTGCATCATCAAATCTGACACTACCATTATCATTAACTATTTTGTACTGAATTTTAGTCGCATCAAGTCTTTCCAGATAGTCTGCATAGACTCTGTCAGATTCATTGGAAAGTCTCAACTTCTCAGCTTGTATACGCTGAGCGTTGTATTCCAGTGAATGTTGTCTTGACGTTAAGGTCAAAAGACGTACTTGTGATGCGGATAAACCCATCAGATACTCCTTAGTTCTTTTCCTATGTTGTATATGACGACATATTTAGGGAAATCTTTAGGTTTTTACCCGTTTTATTTACAAAAGTTTACAAAAATTTTACTCTTCTGATGAGGTTAATTCTTCAATTTTATTTTTTAATTCTATAATCTCATATTTCATTCTGTTCATTTCACAAGTAATAGGATCAGGAATCCTGTTGTGTAAAAGAACACCGTCCGGGTTGATAAATTTCTGTTTGACAATTCTGCCAGGAACACCTACTACAGTGCAGTTTTCAGGAACGTCATCAACAACGACCGAACCTGCGCCAATTCTTACGTGGTCACCGATTTTAATATTACCCAAAATCTTTGCGCCGGCACCAATAATTACATTATTTCCGATGGTTGGGTGACGTTTCCCGTGTTCTTTTCCTGTTCCGCCAAGCGTTGCCTGCTGGTATATAATAACATCATTTCCGATTTCTGCCGTTTCACCTATAACGACACCTTCACCATGGTCAATAAAAAGCCTCTCGCCGATGGTTGCAGACGGGTGAATTTCTATACCTGTAATTATTCTTGTCAGATAAGAAATATAGCGCGGCAGAAACGGAATACCTATTTTTTTCAGTTTATGCGCAAATCTGTGAAACATTAGCGCCTGAAAACCGGGATAACAGAAAATAACTTCAAATATGTTATTTGCAGCCGGATCATTTTCATAAATCACTTTTATATCATCTTTTATTTTACTCAGAGTCCTGAAATGCATATTACCCCTCAAACAGTTCTGTGGACAGATATCTTTCGCCAAAATCACAAATTATTGTAACAATTTTCTTGTCAGGATTTCTTTTTGAAAGACATTTTGCAGCAACCAGATTTGCACCGGACGAAATCCCGCAAAGAATACCGTGTTCTCTTGCAAGTTCTCTTGCATTTTCTATTGCAAAATCACTGTTTATATCAAGAATTCCGTCAAGCTTCCCTGATTTATAAATATCTGTCACAAAGTTCGCACCAATACCCTGAATTTTATGCGGACCAGCCTGACCTTCAGTCAAAAGCGGACTTTCCTTCGGTTCTACACCATAAACAAGTACATCAGGTTTAATTTTATTAAACCCGTTTTTAAGCCCTACTGCAGTTCCTCCTGTACCTATTCCTGCGCATACTATATCAACGTTTCCGCCTGTTGACTCAAGAATCTCTTTTGCCGTTCCAATTTCGTGTGCCATTGGATTTGCAGGATTAGCAAACTGCATCGGGATAAAACTGTTCGGATACTCTTTTGAAAGTTCATTTGCTTTATCCACTGCGCCCTTCATTCCGAGTTCTTTCGGTGTAAGAACAAGTTCTGCACCATAGGCTTTAATAACTTTTTTGCGTTCTTCTGACATATTTTCCGGCATAACGATTTTAATTTTCAGTTTCATAACAGCACAGCACATTGCAAGCCCGATACCTGTATTTCCGCTCGTCGGTTCAATAATGACAGTGTCTTTATTTATTCTGCCCTCTTTCATTGCAGAATCAAGCATCGCAAAAGATGCTCTGTCTTTGACAGAATTTGACGGGTTATAAAACTCGAGTTTCAAAAAAATATTATCGTTATATTTAACTATCGGAGTATTACCGATAAGTTCTAATACATTATTATAAATCATCTGCGTACCCTCTTGCGTAAATTTTAAAACAACCATAAAGGTAATTCAAATATTAATTATTATAGCGGTGTGGCAGTATAAAATTATTCCCTTATCGGATAATGTACTTTATAATAAAAAATCTTTGATTTATAATTAACAAGGTTAGGGAGATGAACTATGAACAGAAAACCATGGGCAGAAATTGCTCTTGTTATATTGGGCTCATTATTATACTTTATGGCAAACCTGCACCGTGTCGCAGTACCAGGGGCAATGTTTGACGTACTCACTCAGGACCTGCAGACGACAGCACAAGCGGTTACTGCTTTGGGTTCTGTTTTCATGTACAGCTACGCAATAGGCCAGCTTGTCATTGGGGTACTTATTGCAAGATTTGGCGGGTTCAGAGTAGTTACAATAGGTTCACTCTTGTTTTTCGCAGGGAGCCTAATGTTTCCGTTTGCAGGAAGTCTTCCGATACTGTACATCAGCCGTTTGCTCATAGGTTTAGGCTCAGCATCTTTCTATCTGGGTATGATAAATGAAACAAGACGACTTGTTCCTAAAAAGAATTTTGGGGTGGTTTTATCGCTGATTCTTTTGGTCGGGTATTTAGGCGGAATCGTTGCAAACGCACCGCTTGTAGTTTGTATGCACAGCCTTGGATGGAGAGCCTCCTTTATTATAGCAGGCGTGCTGACTACGGTTTTGGCACTGTTGTTCATTATATTTGACAGAACGGTTAAGCACGTCGAAATTGATAAAAGTGTTCATATGGACTTTGAACTGTTCAAAGCAACTTTTACGAATAAGAAGAATTTGGTTTTATACGCGTTTGCCTGCTTTAACTATGGTTTGTATTACGTTATTCAGACCGTTATCGGGAAAAAGTTTTTGGAGGACTTTTGCCTCATGCCTGTAATGACTGCGGCAACAATATTGTCAGTAATGGGGTTGTTATACGCAATAGCAGGCTCTGCTATTGCCTTTATGAGTAAGGCATCGCTAAACAGAAGAACAATATTTTTGAGGATATCAAGTTTTAATACACTGTTGGTGTTTGGCCTGACACTACTTTGCGTTTGTTTCGATATAAAGACACCTCTTATTGCAGTCGGGTTCTGTACAATAGCATTCGGAGCAAGTTTGTCACCGTTGCTGGTACCACTTTTGCACGACTATAACGGGCAGAAGGTTGCAAATACAGCCATCAGCGTAATGACATGCGGTTTTTATCTCGTTGTTGCAGTGCTGGGAAGTGTTGTCGGGGTTTGCCTTGATTTATTCTCACATATGAGATTAGAGAACAGTCTGGCTGCACACAATAGTGCATATATTGCAATATTCAGTATTTTGTTTGTACTTTCAGTAATTTCTTTTGTCAGCGTGTTCAAAATAGAAGAAAGTAAAAAGACACTCAGACTAATTCAGCACATCAACTATGTTAAAGAACACGAAAACGACGAAGAACCAAAAGAACACTGGCACGACGAATATGAACACGATTTGTACACAAATGTTTAGTGTATAATTCGCTTGAAAAAATGTTTTCAATGTGTTCTAATATAGATGTAAGCGGACGTAATTCAGTGGTAGAATGCAACCTTCCCAAGGTTGACGTCGGGAGTTCGAGCCTCCTCGTCCGCTTTTTTATTTTGCAAAAAACTGACAAAGGCGAGAACTACAAGGCAGAGCCTTGTCCGGTTCGAGAGGATTTTCGGTAGAGTGAGCAACGAAGTTGCGAAACTCGTGACTAGTGTATTTTTTTGTCCGTTTTGACGATAAGTAAACAAATGTAGGTTTGGCATACTTGCCCAACACCACTAAATTGTAGCGGTAGGAAGTCGGCTGAGAATTTAAATTTCAAATCGGACGAAAACTAACTTTTCTTGCACTTTTTTACTCCTTTTTTGCACTATTCTTGCACATTTTTGCACATAATTGCACCAAAAAGTTATTGTTGGGTTGAAATCCAACTTACATGCTTACTATGTATCTATTAGTTAAATATGTTTAAATTTTTGTATCCAAAGTCTTATATTTAATAATAGTATTACCAAATTCTTCAGTATCAATTACATGGACATCCATTGATTTATATTTTTCTATATTCGTTTTAAATCTACTGAACAGATTTGCGCCTCTTTTATTCTCTTCATCAACAATCCAAGCAATTCTTGAAACATTTTTTGCCTTTGCATTTTTATAAATACTTTCAGCTATATCAATAAGCGCTTTATTTCCAACCCTTGTATGATGATATTTTTTATCCATTGATGTAAGCATCATAAACCCTAGATTATTCTTTTTATCTATAGAAAAAGCATAACCTCCTACATCTTTATTGTCTATTTTTAAAATTCCAGCAACACCATTAACTGAGAGTGCCTTACATTTCATAGCGGTTTTGGCAATTCCGCCTAATGATAATATCAAAAACTTTTCAAAAAATGTTTCTTTTGATTCAGCAAGTCCCGGTAAATCATCCATATAGATTTTAGTAAAATTATTTACCAATTTGTTAATTTTAAAAACGTTCTTTGTATTTTTTACCTCAACCTTTGGCAAAGCTGAAAACAAAACGTTAGCATGTTTTTGAATATTATCTTTTTTTGATAAATCAGCTTTTTCAATATTATATAAATTAATTGGTTGATATGCTATTTTCATTTTTGTTACTCCGTATAGAATAAAACTTAAAAATATTTTTTTTTGCTATTTTGGGAAAGAGTTTTTCTCAAATATTCTGTTCAAAATTCTCAAACCGACTGTTATTTCAGAACTAGGAGCAGAACCACGCTTCTGCGACCAGCCGAATAATCCGATACAGCCTCCTCGTCCGCTTTTTTATTTTGCAAAAAACTGACAAAGGCTAGATTTTTATATTGCTTTGTTTGCCTCAATTTCCATCATTTTATAATGAAATGCCAGTTGTTCGTTTGTGAAGGTCATAGGATCTATGACCGCACGTTCTAAATAAATAAATCTTGGGCAGTCTTTTACAAGAGAAAAACGTTTATAAGAACTGTTAAAGAACATTTCTTTCAATTCATTTAAAAAGGCCCCTGTCGGTATCCCGCCAATCTCTGATTTTGTTTCTGCTTTCGGCAAAAGATTAAAGATATCCTCAAATTGAACATTGTCATTATGTCCCCACATTTTATCAGACTCAAAAAGTTTTTTGACTCCTGCCAATGAACGCCCCGTGTTACAGTAGTCTATAAAGATATAATGTTTATTTGATTTTTTAACTTCTTCTTTGGACAGTCCGATTGAATCAAGATATTTTTTCAGTATATCAAAATCAGCATCTGTTCTTTCTAAAGCTTCGAACTTAGAGTCAGGTTTATCTAAATCTAAAAACCTTGGGGCTCGACTCATTGGCAGTGGTTTCACACGTTCATCTCCAATTTTGTTTCCGAGACATTTCCCAATAGAAGAAAGCGAACGCCCTATCGGAATGACGATATAATTCCCTTCCCCAAATTTTTGATTTAGTTCATCTTTAATACAATTTGCGGTCAGGTCATGATACATTAATGCCTCGGTTACACTCTTATCAAACCCGATATACTCTTTGTTGTGGTAAATAATATCATTAACACGTTTGCTTAGGTACGCACGTCTTTCCGGTGAAAGATTACGATACCATTCCATTGAAAGTATTTTGCGGCCCTTAAATGGCAGAGGCTTTGCAAAGGTATCAAATCTATTACTTGATACGGGGGAACTGCATGAAACAACCGGTGTAGAATTACACTTGTTATTTCTGTACAAATTAACTTGTTGCGGGCAATATGCAATTTTCATACTAATTTAATGCGTATAAAATTTTTTTTGCTAAACTTCACAACGATTCGCACTATACATATCACTAATCAAAGAATGTGAGAGCTTTACCCGTGATGATAGCCACTTACACGATGATATAGTAGATGCGCTTGATTATTTGATTATTGAGGGGTTAGCAAAACAAAGTGTATCGTTGTTAGATTACTTTATGTAGGAGTAAATGTGATATACTAATATTAGTATTTTTATCAACTATATATTCTAAAAGGAGTGAGGGCTGTCAATAATGATAGCCCTCTTGGGTTTAACAAATCTGTTAAACTTGTAACTCAATAATATCATGCTTTTTCAGGCATGGTATTGTTTTTGTTACATAGTGTAACTCTATGGGGTTGAAAAAGTTAGAAAATAGATTATAATGGGAATACAGTATTTATAGATTGACTAATGACGTACGGCAAATCGCTACCGTATCAAAGGGCAATGGCTTAGGCGTATCCCGATTACATGTAGGAGTTTGGAGACCTACATATAGTCAATCTTTTTGTATGTTTTGTTTCTTAAAATATTATCTGCAGGAATAATACT
>JAILHQ010000125.1 GCA_024695725.1 Cyanobacteria bacterium RUI128
CAAAAGATTTTTGAGTTGTCAATTTTAAATTACGACCCAAATATTTCTACAATAATTGCATTAATAAGAAATATTAAAGGGTAATTTTATGATATTATTATTTTACGAGTGTAGTATATGGTATTATTATGGAATTTGATATTGATAAATGGTTAAATTTAGTGATAGAGAAGCTAAAAGAAGATTTTAAGGAGAATCTGCTTTTTATTGGTTTGCAAGGAAGTTATAACAGAGGAGAAGCCACTCCGGAAAGTGATATTGACTTGGTTGTTATTTTAGACAATATGACATTTGAAAATTTAAAAACATATCGTTTGATTATTGAAAGTATGCCTCAAAAAAATAAAGCTTGTGGTTTCATATCAGGGAAAAATGAAATCCAAAAATGGTCAAAAACAGATTTGTTTCAGTTTTTCTATGATACAAGGTCATTATTTGGAAATTTAGAAGACATTATACAACCCCCTGATATTACAGATATAAAAAAATCAATAAAAACAAGTTGTGAAAGTTTATATCATTCTGCAATACATAGTTTTGTGCATTCTGATGATTATGTTAATGATATGCAAAATCTATCGAAAATGGCATTTTTTATATTACAGGCAAAACATTTTATAGAAACAAATAATTATATCTCGACTAAAAAACAATTATTTGAGTGCCTTGACGGGATTGATAAAGAAATATTAGGTATTTGTATAAATATAGACACTATTGAAATTGAAAATTTTTATAACAAATTGATTACTTGGTGTTCAACTAATATCTGACTTTATTTCATTCGAACACGGGTAAAAGCACATCACATTGGTAGTTACAGGTATATTACTTCAAAATGGGTTAGGGCAAAAATTCGCTTCATTCGAACGGTTTAAAAACAATAAAAAAGAGGCTTTCGCCTCAAATTTTATAAATGGTACCCCTGTCTTGGATTTGCTTCACGCTCACAGAGTGTCATTTTCGGTACTCCGTACCTGTCAATGGCATCTGTTCGCTACCCGAATTTCGCTACGCGGAAGCAGGAGTTGCTTTGCAACTCATTTCCGCTTCGCTCAATACGTCCGCAAATCCGCCAAGCGAAGAAAGTTCGTTGTCCTCTTACATATATAAAAAAGAGGACTATTTAGTCCTCTTTTTTATATATGGTACCCCCAAGCGAATTCGAATCGCTGTCTACACCGTGAAAGGGTGTTGTCCTAGGCCTCTAGACGATGGGGGCTTACTGACATAAGTTTATTTTACTTGGTCAAAGTTTAATGTCAAGCAGACATTTAGTAATAGCTTAATATATTGGTGAAGATGTACTCAGGCAGACTATATGTTCAACCCCGTTTGATTTTAACTCGTCAATCATTGACGAAAAAGTTGCACCGGATGTACAGATGTCGTCGATGATTAATACCGTGTTCCCGCTAATTTTTGATTTATCAACCTCAAACGCATCTTTTAAATTCTCTTGTTTTTGCGCATAAGAAAGTTTGTATTGCGGTTTTGTGTTTTTAATGCGTTTTATCAAATCATAATTCGCTGAATATCCGCTGAGGGCGCAAAACTCGTCTGAAACAAGTTTCATATGGTTATAACCGCGTTTTCTTTCTCTCGACTTATGCAGTGGTACAGGCACAACTTCAAAATTCCCGCTGAAACCCTCTTTCTCAACTACTTGTTGAAAATATTCCCACATAAATTTTGCCATATAATAAGCTAACTCTTTTTGTCTGTGGTACTTTATACCCCTAATCATTTTTTGCAGATTTTTTTCGTAAACCCCTGCAGAAAAAACCTGAACTCCGTTAATCAGCCGGTTGCATGAAACAGATGCGAAAACCAGCTCGTCATAACATTTAGAACACATTTTTACGCACTCTCTACTCGAACCGCAAAAATAACATTTCTTCTTATATATAAAATCAAGCAGTTTGTTTAAAACCGCAAAAATCTCTTTCATATCAACCATATTACTAATTTATACAAAAATCGCTCATATATCAATCTACACTTTTTAGATGATATTCAGACGATTTTTGTTATTTTTTTTCAAATAATGACGTTAAGAATAATATGGAAAGCGAAAAGCTTTTCATACCTCCTCCCCAAGTCTAGTAGCCGCTCTTACAAAAGACGGCTTTTTTTTATCTCTGCAAACGGTTCCGTTTAACGCGAAGGGCGTATTTGACGCTCTGAAACGATGGCATGATGTGTGTATTTTTAATTTTTATCTACCCCCGTATGTGACGTATTGGCCCCTTATAATAAAAACAAAAGGAGAACAAATTATGTGCATGGAAACAAGACCAATTCAGCCCAAAACGGACAATGAGAGGAATTATAAAACCATTAGTACCGTTTTTTATAACTCAAAAAACCGCAGACACAAAAATAAGAGGGTTTAGAATGAAATACTTATTACGTAACAAAAAAGTCGAATATTCAGGCGACAAAAAACAGTTGATAAAATATGTCAGAGAACATTATGCAGACGATTACTGGGTAAAAGAGTACGGTAAGTTTTTTGATACTGATTTCGGCAAGTTCAAGTTTGCGGTTGAGTGTCTGGGCTTGGAATTATCCGACAAAATGACAAACAAAGAGTACAACAAAACCCACAGGAGATAGGTATGTCAAACGAAGAAATTTCAAAAACTATTTTGGAAAAACTTGAGAATGCACCAAAAACGGCGACAGAGGCAAATGATCCGATGAGTCAGGAAAAGATGGAGGCGTTGTATAATGCGTTCCTGTGTTATGACAAAGATGGAAACGTTTGCGGATACAATATTCAGGTCAGGGTGGAAGAAAACGATATTTATAAATACAGGTTTTATCTGCCAATTGTTGATTCAACGTGGTTAAGGGTAAAACGTCTGCAAGATTTGCCTGACAAAATGATAAAAATCGGGTATGACGGTGAGTATCAGTCCCAAAATGAAATTCTGAGAAAAAACGATATTGAAATCGGGCGGGCGATGTTCCTTAATTTTAATGTTTACGGGATAACATATTTAGGTCAGGGGGTTGTCGGTATTGCTGATTTTGACACACTTTACAGGGTCGTAAGGGGGTTGAAGTTTGCAGGTTACCCGGTCAATGATGAAACAGAAAAAATAAACAGTGATAAACCGTTTGTATAGTGATATAATTTGGTTATGACAGAAATAGAAGTGGTTTTTGGTGATATTACAAAGCTGGAGGCTGACGCTATTGTAAACGCAGCTAACAAAACTCTGCTTGGCGGAGGCGGGGTTGATGGTGCTATCCATAGAGCTGCAGGGCGGGAATTGTTAGCGGAATGCCAAACCCTCAACGGTTGTGAAACAGGTCGGTCTAAAATAACAAAAGGGTATAACCTGCCCTCTAAGTACGTTATCCACACAGTAGGACCCGTCTGGAGGGGTAAATGTAATGGTGATGGGGGTAAATGTGATGGGGGTAAATATAGTGGGGGTAAATGTAGAGAAGAAGAACTGTTAGAATCTTGTTATTTAACTGCCTTAAATTTGGCAAAAGAATATGGGCTAAAAACCATTGCTTTTCCTGCAATATCCTGCGGAATATATCATTTCCCGATAGACAAAGCCTGTCAAATCGCAGTAGATACGGTGAAAGAGTTTATCTCAAACAACGACTGTTTTGACAAGATTATTTTCATTGACATAAACGATAAAATCGTAGAAACGTATAAAAAGCTCATTCCGTAATAACTTTGACGAAGAGCAGGCATGAGTGGTAGAATAGAATAAACAAATTTTATAAAGGGGATAAAAATGGTCGTAACAAAAGAAGAAGTAGAGAATATCCTGAGTGGTGTGAAAGACGGGGATAAGGTTCTGAACTATATCGCAGAACTGGAAGAACACCATCATTGCCACTGTCACGATGATGAACATGAACATCACCACGAACACCATTGTGACTGCGGGTGTGAAGACGAAGAAGAAGATGAGTGGGAAGAAATAAAAACCGGTTACAAAAATAAACTGACTGTTGAAGACTGGGAAGAGTTGTTGAAAGATAAAGATTTGTTCAACAAAGATGCTCTGATAATTTTGAAAAGAATGCGTCACGTTGCAGCACCGACATCATCAGCAGAACTCGCTGATATGTTTGGGTTAGGTGCACTGTATTACAGTCTGGAAATGGGTAAACTTGCAAAAAGCTTATGCGAAAAACTGAATATAGACTATCTTGAAGACATTGAACGCTGGTCGGTGTTGTTCGTAGGCTGGAACTCTAAGGATTTGTATAATACCCAAATTTATGCGCTCAGACCTGAACTCTATGAAGCACTCGGCAACACAGATCTGTCTGCCGTACCGCTGAGAGGGAACTAAGGGCAAATTTTAGGGGTAAATATTTAGGAAGTAAGAAAAGGGAAGAATAAAATGGGCTATTGGGATGATTATGAAAAAATAAAAACACTTTTGGGAAAAAATATTACTTGGGCAGAATTTCAACAAGGCATAAAACACTGTGAAGAAGGGAAAAATAAAAAAGTCAAAAATAATAGACCTCTAAATTATGCTGTATATATAGGGAATAAAAAAATAAACTTTTCTACTAGACAAATCTTGAAAATGATATACTTAGAACAAAAAAATGGTAATGAAAATAATTGGGAAGACTGGTTTGATACAGGCGCAACAAGAGAATATATAATAAGTAATGTTACTGATTTTAGTCAACATGCTGAAAACACGAGTTTGCTTACAAAAACTACTAATC
>JAILHQ010000006.1 GCA_024695725.1 Cyanobacteria bacterium RUI128
ACAGTTATCACAGTTCATGGACCAAACAAACCCGTTGGCTGAAATTACTCACAAAAGACGTATCTCAGCTCTCGGACCTGGCGGTTTGCAAAGAGAAAGAGCAGGGTTCGCAGTACGTGACATCCACCCTTCTCACTACGGTCGTATCTGTCCGGTAGAAACACCGGAAGGACCTAACGCAGGTTTGATCGGTTCATTAGCTACTCACGCAAGAGTTAATGACTATGGCTTCATCGAATCTCCGTTCTTTGTTGTTAAAGACGGCAAGGTTACTGATGAAGTTGTTTATATGACAGCTGACGAAGACGAAAACTTCCGTTGTGCACCGGCAGACGTTGAGTTGAACGAAGACGGTTCATTCAAAAATAAAATGGTTCCTGCTCGTTACAGATCAGAATTCATTATGACTGAATCTTTAAAAGTCGACTATGTTGGTGTATGTCCTATCCAGATTATTTCAATTGCTACATCGGTTATTCCGTTCATCGAACACGATGATGCTAACCGTGCACTGATGGGATCCAACATGCAACGTCAAGCTGTTCCTTTGTTGATTACTGAACGTCCTGTTGTAGGTACAGGTCTTGAAGCTCGTGCGGCAAAAGACTCCGGTATGGTTGTTGTATCTACTGTTGACGGTACTGTTGAAAGAGTAGTCGGCGAAGAAATTATAATTCGTGATGTTGAAGGTAAAGCTCACTTATATACTTTAATGAAGTATGTACGTTCAAACCAGGATACCTGTATTAACCAAAGACCTATCGTTAATGAAGGGGATAAGGTTCAGGCAGGCGATGTTATCGCAGACGGTGCATCAACAAGCTGCGGTGAGTTATCGTTAGGTAAGAACATTTTAGTAGCTTATATGCCTTGGGAAGGATATAACTTCGAGGATGCTATCTTGCTTTCTGAAAGATGCGTTCACGATGACATCTTCACTTCATTACACATTGAAAAATTAGAAATCGATGCAAGACAAACAAAAATCGGTCCGGAAGAAATTACCCGTGAAATTCCGAACGTTTCAGAAGATGCTCTGAGACACTTGGATGAAAGAGGTATTGTCCGTATCGGTGCCCGTGTTTATGCAGACGATATTTTGGTAGGTAAGGTTACTCCTAAAGGTGAAACCGAACACCCGCCTGAAGAAAAACTGTTAAGAGCAATCTTTGCCGAAAAGGCAAGAGATGTTAAAGATAATTCACTTCGTGTACCTCATGGTGAAGGCGGACGTGTACTTGACGTTAAGGTATTTGACAGAGAAAAAGGTGACGAATTGCCACCTGGTGCTAATACCGTAATCAGAGTTTACATTGCTCAAAGACGTAAGGTATCTGTAGGTGATAAATTATCAGGACGTCACGGTAACAAAGGTATCGTATCAAGAATTCTTCCAAAAGAAGATATGCCATTCTTACCTGACGGAACTCCTGTAGATATCGTTCTTAACCCACTGGGTGTACCTTCTCGTATGAACGTTGGTCAAACTTACGAATGTTTGTTAGGTTTGGCTGCATACTTGACTGGTGAACACTACGAAGCACCTTCATTTGATGAAAGATACGGTGCTAACACATCTGAAAGAGTTACCAGAGAAGAACTTCTTCGTGGTATCAAAGAATCAGGTTGTGACTGGGTTAGAGAAGACGGTAAGGTTTACCTGATTGACGGTAGAACGGGTGAAAGATTTGACAGACCGGTTGCGGTAGGTCTTTCTTACATTCTGAAACTTGTCCACCTTGTTGACGACAAGATTCACGCAAGATCAACAGGTCCTTATTCATTAGTTACACAACAACCTTTAGGCGGTAAAGCTCAATTCGGTGGCCAAAGATTCGGGGAAATGGAAGTTTGGGCATTGGAAGCTTACGGTGCTGCTTATACATTGCAGGAAATGCTTACAATTAAATCCGATGATGTAAACGGAAGAAACCACGCTTACGAATCAATCGTTAAGGGTGATAACATTCCTAGACCGGGTATTCCGGAATCATTCAAGGTTCTTGTAAGAGAATTGCAAAGTATAGGTTTGGATATTACCGTTGCTAAGAAAGATGGCGTTGAAGTCGATTTAATGACTGATATGGATGATTTGAGAAAGGCTGCTCCGAAGAGAGTTCTTTCTGACGTTGATTCCGAGTTATTAAATTTCGGTTTTATTGATATGTCAATGTCATCAGGAGACATGTAATATATTTAAGTAAGTTGGGCATTTTGCCCAACTTACTTAAACTGTTTAAAACGTGTAATATCGTAAAGCAAAAGTAAATTATAGGAGAATATAAAATTGGCTACAAGTATTGATTATTTTGATTATATAAGAATAAGCATTGCTTCACCTGAAAGAATCATGAAATGGTCATATGGTGAGGTAACAAAGCCTGAAACAATCAACTACAGAACCTTAAAGCCTGAACGTGACGGTTTGTTCTGTGAAAAGATCTTTGGTCCAACCAAGGATTGGGAATGTTTCTGCGGTAAGTATAAAAGAGTACGTCACAAAGGTATTATTTGTGAACGATGCGGTGTTGAAGTTACGGATTCAAAAGTAAGAAGACACAGAATGGGCCACATCAAACTGGCTGCTCCTGTTTCTCATATTTGGTTCTTAAAGGGTATTCCTTCTTATCTCGGTTTACTCCTTGACGTAACTTTGAAGGATTTGGAACAGGTTATCTACTTCAATAACTATATTGTTATGGATGGTGGAGATTCTGAATTTAAGAAGTTCCAGTTATTAACAGAAGAAGAATATGAAGAATATATGGAAGATCACGAAGAATCAACTTTAAAAGTTGGTATAGGTGCTGAAGCTATCAAAGAATTGCTGGCTGAATTAGACATTAATGGTTTGGCTAACGAAATCAGAGGTGAGCTTGAAGCGGGTGTATCTTCTGTTCAAAAGAAATCTAAGTTGATCAAGAGATTAAGATTATTAGATTCATTAATCTCTTCTGAAACAGATCCAACCTGGATGATTATGGATGTGTTGCCTGTAACACCGCCTGATTTGAGACCAATGGTACAGTTAGACGGCGGACGTTTTGCAACATCTGACTTAAACGACTTGTACAGACGTGTTATCAACAGAAACAACCGTTTACAGAGATTGTTGGAAATGGGCGCACCTGAAATCATCGTAAGAAACGAAAAACGTATGTTACAAGAAGCTGTTGATGCTTTGATTGATAACGGCAGACGCGGCAGAACGGTTGTTGGTCCTAACAATAGAGCGTTGAAATCATTATCTAACATTATCGAAGGTAAACAAGGTCGTTTCCGTCAGAACCTGTTAGGTAAGCGTGTTGACTACTCAGGCCGTTCAGTTATCGTTGTTGGCCCTCAGCTGAAGTTGAACCAATGCGGTTTGCCGAAGGAAATGGCTATCGAATTATTCAAGCCGTTCGTTGTAAACAAACTTATTGAACGCGGTTATGTACAAAACATCAAATCAGCTAAGAAGAAAATCGAAAGATCGGATCCTAAAGTTTGGGATATCTTGGAAGAAGTAATTGACGGACACCCGGTAATGCTGAACCGTGCTCCGACACTTCACAGACTTGGTATTCAGGCATTTGAACCAAAATTAGTTGAAGGTAGAGCAATTCAGCTTCACCCGTTGGCTTGTACAGCGTTCAACGCTGACTTCGACGGTGACCAAATGGCTGTTCACGTACCTCTTTCTATCGAGGCTCAAACTGAGGCAAGAATGCTCATGTTAGCAACTAACAACATTCTTGCACCGGCTAACGGTAAACCTATTATTACTCCTTCTCAGGATATGGTATTAGGTATGTATTACTTAACTATTATTGAAAAACCTGATATGGAACCTAAAGGTAATTACTATAGCTATACAGACGCACTTGCTGCGCTTGAAAGCGGTGTTCTCGAACTCCACGACAAGATTATTGTTCGTGATGAAAACGGTAAGAGAATAGAAACAACACCGGGCAGAATTATCTTTAATGAAGCTGTTAGGGAAGCTTTAGTTTAGTAGTTACCAAGTTTGAAGAATTATAAGGGAAATAAAATGGAAAATACATATTCACGTACAAAGACAAAGACACCTGAATTCATCAACAAGTTGATGGACAAAGGTGCTATCAGAAAATTGCTTTCTCAGATGTATCTTGAGTACGGTGGTGCTAAGACAGGTGAGTTGGCAAATACATTGAAGAACTTAGGTTACAGATATGCAACAAGATCAGGGGTAACAATTTCTATTTCTGACTTGTCAGTACCTGAAACTAAGAGAGAATTGTTAGACTCAGCAGAAGCTGAAATTGAAAAGTCTACAAATCGTTATTTAAAAGGTGAAATTACAGAGGTTGAAAGATATACAAAGGTTATCGATACCTGGTCTGAAACAACAGCAAAGCTGACAGAACAGGTTGTAGAAAACTTTGACAGACTTAACCCTGTATATATGATGGCATTCTCCGGTGCGAGAGGTAACTTATCACAGGTATCACAGTTGGTTGGTATGCGTGGTTTGATGGCCGACGCTGCCGGACAGATCATCGACTTACCGATTAAGTCAAACTTTAAAGAAGGCTTGTCCGTAACCGAATACATCATTTCTTCTTACGGTGCACGTAAGGGTCTGGTAGATACAGCGTTGAAAACAGCTGACTCAGGTTATTTGACAAGACGTTTGGTTGACGTTGCGCAAGACGTTATCATTAAAGAACACGATTGCGGCGGCGACAACTATATTAATATGAAGCCTATTGTTGACGGTGACAACGTTATCGTTCCTCTTATCGACAGATTATTGGGCAGAACTGTTGCTCAGGATATCTACGATACAGACGGAAAGACTCTGTTGGTTGCTAAGAACACAACTATGGGCCGTGAAGATATCGAAAAGATTTCTCACTTAACTCTTAACGAGTTAAAGGTTCGTTCAGGTCTTACCTGTTCATTAGAATACGGTGTCTGCCAAAAATGTTACGGTTGGGCGATGACCACTCAGAAAATGGTTGATATCGGAGAAGCTATCGGTATTATCGCTGCTCAGTCAATTGGTGAACCTGGTACACAGCTGACACTGAGAACATTCCACACCGGTGGTGCGGTAGGCGTTAAAGAAGCAATTAAGGCATTTACAGCAAGAGAAGACGGTGTCGTTTCTTCATCTCTTAAGACAAGAGAATTAAGAACACGTCACGGTGATGTCGTAAATGTTGTTATATATGAAGGTGATATTGAAGTTAAGGGTGCTAAGCGCTCAAGCAAATATCATATTCCTGCTGGTGCTGTTCTTTACGTTAAGGATGGCGACAAGGTTAAGAAGGGCGATAACCTCGCTAACTTTGACCCTTCTGCTCAAAACGAACGCGGTCGTTTGACAGAAAAAGCAACAAAGGATATTAACTCAGATGTTGCAGGTCAAATCTTCTTCCAAGACTTCGTTGCTGACGAAAAGAAAGACAGACAGGGTAACATATCACGTACCGCTAACAAAGCAGGTATCGTTTGGGTAATCGCCGGTGACGTTTATAACTTACCGGGTGGTTCAAAGATTTTGGTTGAAGACAAACAGGCTGTTAAAACAGGTGAAGAATTGGCTGAAACAATGATTATCTGTGAACACGGCGGTGAAGTCAGATACAGTTCTGATTTGGTTATCGAAGATGCCAAGTTTGAAGGTAAGAAGATTAAGAAGATTGTTAAAGGTAAGGAATTAACAATCGTTATCGCATCTTTGATTCCGTCAAACGCATCATTTGAACAAACCAAGAAAGAACAATTCTGGACAGTTGATGGTGATGGCGAAAGATACATCGTTAAGGCTCCTGTTGATACAACCGTTGAAAACGGTATGGTTATCGCTGAGTTGATAGATGATGAATACACAGTTCCGTCATCAGGTGAAATTAGATATAACGGTATTGAAGTTGACGAAAATCAGGTTATCGTTAGCCCTGGTGAAGTTGTATTCATTCCGGAAGAAGTTCACCAAATCAACAAGGATTCAACTCTTAAGATGGTTGAAAACGGTACGGCTGTTACAGAAGGTACAGAAATCGTTAAAGACGTATATTGCCACATTGACGGTATTGTTGAATTTAACGAATTTAATGATGTAATACACGAAATAACTATCAGACCTGGTGAATTGCATACATTGGCAAGTGTTAACGATCTGAAGGTTGAAGAAGGTGCAGTTCTTAAGAAAGGTACTGTTATTGCCGAAGGTATCAAGGCAAAACAAACTTCTATCGTAACAATTATGGAATCAGGTTTTGATGATATCGATATTGATGATGATTATGAAGAAATTGATACTACAGTAGGTTTGGAAGAAAAACCTATCCAGATTTTGGTAAGACCTGTTCAGATTTTGAACATCAAGCCAAAAGATGTATCTATCAAGTTCAACACATCAGATGAATTGATTGACGTTGTATCTGAAACTCAGTTACAGTACAAAGACGGTGCAAGAGTAAGAAACCTTGACGGTTCAACTTTGACAAGAACAAGTTTGAAGTTGTCAATGGAAGGTTACTTATCACACCTGAAAGGTCTTGTTGAGTTAGACGATAAGGGTCAGTTAAAGGTTGTCGTACTTGAAACCTTAATCGTACGTCGTGAAATGGAAGGTAATTCTAAGCTGAATGCATCATTACAGACAGAATTACTCGTAAAAGACGGCGAAGTAATTGCACCGCACACAGCTGTAGCTAAGACAGAAGTTTTGGCTATTGCAGACGGTATCGCATCTGTTTCCGGCGGTGAAGAAGAAGCAAGACGTTTAATTCTTCACTCTGCTGAATACGAATCAGAAGTTAAGGTTAAAGGTAAAGCAGCAGTTAAGGAAGGCGATTTTGTTAAACTTGACGAAGTTATCGCTGATAGTGGAGAAACGGCTCCTGTATCAGGTCAGGTAATTTCTGCAGGCAAAGGCAAGCTCGTTATCAGAAGCGGTCGTCCTTACCTTATCAGTGCAGGTACACAATTGCAGATTGTAGAAGGTTCACTTGTACAACGTGGCGATAGTGTTGCGACATTACTTTATGAAAGACAAAAGACAGGCGATATCGTTCAAGGTTTGCCGAGGGTTGAAGAACTTCTTGAAGCAAGAAAACCTAAAGATTGTGCTATTTTGGCAGAATATGACGGTGTTGCTACTATTGAAATGGATGAAGATGTTCCAAGACTGTTCTTAGAATCTGAAGAAATGGGCAAGAAAGAGGTTAAATACACTATTGATTCAACCGTTATCGTTGCTAACAAGCAGCAGGTTAAGAAAGGTGATCCTCTTACAAGTGGTCCTTTGAACCCGCACGATATTATCAGACTTTGCGGCCCTGAAGCTGCACAACAATATCTTGTAGACGAAGTACAACGTGTATACCGTTCACAAGGTGTAGAAATTGCTGATAAACACATCGAAATGATTGTCAGACAGATGACTAAGAAGGTTAAAATTATTGAACCGGGCGATACAAACTTCTTACCTGGCGAATTGGTTGAAACACACGTATTCGAAAAGGAAAACGAAGCTATTATTGCTAAGGAAGGAACACCTGCTGAATGTGAATATATGCTTTTAGGTATCACAAAGGCTTCTTTGAATACTGAAAGCTTTATTTCAGCAGCATCATTCCAGGAAACAACAAGAATCTTAACAGAGGCTGCCGTTGAAGGTAAGAAGGATATGTTGAGAGGTCTTAAGGAAAACGTTATCATTGGTAGATTGATTCCTGCAGGTACTGGTTACCACCACTTATCATTTGCCAGTGAAGAAAAAGACAGAGAAGCTCAAAGAAGAGCTGCTGCTCAACGTAATCAGGCTAGAAAACCGTCAGCAATCTTAGAAGAAATCGAAGGTATGTTCGGTTCTCCTGAGTTGTTGGTTCAGGACGACAGCGACTTGATTGAATAATAATTGGTAACAATTATATATAAGAAAAGCGACAGAGAAATCTGTCGTTTTTTTTGTTTCAATATTTTTTAGATATGAGTTAATTTACCATTTTGCATTTACCCCTTTATATTTACCCCTACTCCAAGGCACGGATAACATCTTCAACGGTAGGGAATTTTCTGCATCTGGCTTCACCCATATCAAGGCACACTTCGCTTTCGCAAGGCTGACATTCAATTTTGCCGTAGAGTGATTTATATTTTTCTTTATCATTATAATCTATCGGACTGTACTTAGCGGGATCTGTGCAGGTAAAGATAGTTATTATTCGAGGTTTGCCGACAGCCCAGGCAAGTGCACAGGCCTCGGTTTCGCTTGTGATTACGATATCTGCTCTTTTCAGGACATCAATAAAACTTTCGACTCTTGTTTCTCCTACAAGATTCAGAAATGCTTCTCCGCCGATTTCTTTTACAAACCGTTTGTCGAGTATCCCGCCTGTGAAAACAAGGTTATACTTATCTTTTATTCGTTCGATAAGTGTTTGCCAGTTTACTGCAGACCACTGCTTGTTTTCGTTTTTTGCGCCTGCACATATTATTATTGTCTTTTTGTCTTTGTCCAACAGTTCAAAGGTTTTGTCGTGCCTGAGGGTAAAGGTGTAGTCTATTTCAGGCATAGGGAAATAGAAATCATTGTACGGTATATTCAGGTACTTAAGGAAATAGAGGTTTCTTTCAACCATGTTCTTTGTATCAAGTTTTGATTTGGGTATGACTTCATTTCCGCCTATGGCAGCAAACCCTTTTGCATCTGAGTAGGTAAGTTTTCTTTTCCCGTTGCACATAGCAAAGGTAAGCAGACTTCTTATATCCTGCTGACAGTCTATCACTATGTCATAACTAACCGATTTTACACGTTCTATCTGTTTAAAAAACGCTTCCCATGTATCTGTGTTTAGCCATTTGTCAGTCCATCTTTCCATTGACATGAGGAAAACTCTGTCTATTTTAGGGTTTTTGTTTATTACGCTGAACCCTTTTTCCGACACAACGTAATCAACTCTTATCCCGTTATCCTTCAATATACCGGCTAAGGGTAGGGTATAAACGGTTTGAGCTATATTTCCGAGTGATATAATAAGAACTTTTTGCATGTTTTATTTCCTTATATTCTAATATATCATATTTTTTGATTTATTTTAACAACCATGAAAAAGTCCTGATATATAAGGGTTTTAGCCTCATTGTGTAAAGTTTTGTAACAATGAATCTTAAAATCCTAAAGTTTGAATAAAGATGTGCCGTACATAAGAGTATCAGAGAAAATTTATAGGAGATCAAAAAATGGAATTTAACAATGTTAACTTTTTCGCACAAAACGCAGCAGCATTAAATAAAGCACAAGGTAAAGAGGAAGTAAAAAAGGAAGAAGTTGTTCAACCAGAAGTTAAGGACAACAAACCTGCAGAAAAACAATGCAGTGCAGATGATGTATTCGCATTCTTGGCTGGTTCAAATGTTGGCTTTAAAGTAAAGGTTTCAAAAGCAGAAAAAGCTGATGCAGCACAAGAAGCAAGAATCGGTAATTTTATGGCTGAATTTGAAGAAGCATTCGATTTTGCTAAAAGTTTAGGTTTGTCTGACGAAGCAGCATTCGCTGTAATCGACAGAATTTAGAGACGAGTATCAATAATAAAAAGCGAGATTAAAAGACACCCATCAAACGGTGTCTTTTTATTTTGTGTATCCGAGCTTGTACATAACAACTCCGGCAGAAACAGAGAGGTTTAGTGATTCAACTTTTCCGCTCATCTCTATTGTTAAATTTTTGTTGGCAAAATTAATCAGTTCATCAGTGAGCCCGTCGGCTTCCGAACCGAACATTACAACTGTTTTATCAGAGGGTTTCCATTCGTTGAGCATAACGCTGTTTTTAGTTTTTGGCAGTGTTGCAACGATTTCCCAAGTGTTAAAGATGTCTTTCAGAGCTTGAAGTTTATCAAGGTGAACAATATTGATTTTCCACAGGTTTCCGACTGCGGAACGTACACATTTTGGGTTGTACAAATCAACGGTGTTCCCGTACAAAACGACGGAATCTATCCCGAAGGCAGCTGCACTTCTGATAATTGTCCCGAGGTTTCCTGCATCTGATATGTTCTCAAGTAGTACGACTTTTTTTGAGTTTTTTAGTCTGTTAAGGTCATTTTCAGGTTGTATGCCGACAGCAACAATTTCAGGTGCGGAGTCGGTTGTGGAAATTTTCTTAAGAACGGCAGAGTTTGTTTTTATGATTTTATCTTTAATAAATCCGTAGTTATCTGCTTTTTTAGCTAATACGAAAACGTGTTCGATTTCAATTCCGGAGTCGTATGCCTCCTGAACACATTTACCCCCTTCAAGCAGGAATTTTCCGCTTTCGGTGCGATATTTCTTTTGTTGAAGTTTTACGGTTTCTTTGACCAGATTATTATTTATTGCCGTTATTTCCACTATTTCACCTCAAATTCAGACAGCCATTTTTTCTCTGTTTCTGTCAGCATATCATAGTTTATAAGACTTTTTTCATAACACATATTTGTAAAAGATTTGATAACCCCGTTTTCTAAATAGCATGAGTTTTCAAGTCTTACTCCGAAGGTTTTTTCGTTGTAGAGTCCGGGTTCAATGGTAAAGCACATATTGTTCTTTATCGGAGTTTTTGCTATCTCGTTTTTGCTGAGATTAGGCGGTGCCTCGTGTACGCAGACTCCTATTCCGTGACCTAAACCGTGTGAAAAAGCGTAACCTTCTGCCTTGTTGTTTTCTAAATATTCTCTTGTAAGATTGTCTATATCAAAACCTGTTGTTTTGTTCTCTGTAACTTTGTAATTAAAGGCGTTAAGGAACATTTTTAAGACTGTCGTATAAACCCTTTTTTGTTCATCATTTGGGTTCCCTTTAACGAAAACTCTTGTTATATCGGTCGCAAGTCCGCCTTCATAGTAGGCTCCGCAGTCTATAAGTATAAGATCGCCCTCCTTCAGTATTTCATCTTTGGATGACTTCATATAGTGTGCAAGTGCCGAGTTTTGATTTCTTGCAACTATTGATTTAAAGCTGAGCGATTTTGCGCCGAAGAGTTTAAAATTTCTTTCAAGTTCTTTGTCGATATCGTATTCGGAGAGATTATCATTATTCATAATAAATTCTCTTGTTGCCGTAAGTGCCTTATCAGTCATCTTGAAACAGTATTTAAGATGCTCGATTTCGGCTTTGTTTTTAACAGCTTTCATTTGCTTTACGGGGGACTGACAGATAACAGGTTCTGTTATTTTTGAAAAATCGTGAGCGTTTATAGTTGTTTTATCTACCCTGACTTTTTCACATTTCACCTGTTCAAACTCTTTAAGCGGTTTAACCACAAACTCGGTATTTGCACTTATTAAAGCGTTTGTATAAAGGGTTGAACCGTTTTCTGTTATAAGCAGTTTTCCGTCAATTTTAACGGCATTTGTTTGTGAAAAATCACGCAGATTACAGAGGTAAGAAATTTCTTCCGAGTTTGTAAGCAAAACGGGTTTTTCAAGAGTTTTTATCTTGTCCGAAAAACTCAGTCCCGTGAGTGAAATCGGAAGTATGTCTGCTGTTGTTGTTTTTGAGGTGCTGACTTCTTCAAAAGGATCGTTGTCTAAAAGTCTTATCTTGACGTCAATAACTTTTAGTAATGCTTCAAGGTATTCAAGTCTTTTTTGTGAAACCTTTTTGGCAACGATGCCGATAGTTGAGCCCGGTGCAATATTTTCACAGATAGCATCATCTTGTTTTTGCCCTAGTTCAAGCTTAACTACGTGTACTTTGTTTTGGTCAACTTCCTGATCCGCCTGAGTGTGGTATCTTCCGTCAACAAAAAGCAGGGCTTTCCCGTCAGGACACAAGAGAGAATCCCCCGTATCTCCGGTAAAGCCCGTAAGCTTGTGACACGAGTTTTCCTCAATAGGAGCATATTCCAATAAAAACTCGTTTGTTGTGTTAACCAATAAGTAATCAATATTCAGTGACTTGAGGTTTATCAAATTATTTACCCCTTCTTAACCACTAAACTTCTTTTTTGTCTGTTAACTTGATTAAGTGCCATCCGAATTGGGTTTCAACAGGTGCTGAAATCTGGCCTACTTCAAGAGCGAAGGCTGCATCTTCAAACGGTTTAACCATCATACCTCTGCCGAAGAAACGGAGGTCTCCGCCATCTCTTTTAGAAGGGCATAGAGAATATTCTTGTGCAAGCTCGCCAAAATCTGCACCTTCGTTCAGTTTTGCCAATAAATCGTTAGCCTCATCTTCTGTTTTAACCAGGATATGACTAGCTCTAACTTTTTCCATTTTATGTTCTCCTTATAAATATAACATTCAGATTATACCATAAATCAGGCTATTCCACATTTATAAACTTATGCACCTGCGGAATAAGTCTTGTCGGTTTATATTGTTTCACAAACTTTTCAAATATTTCCATCATGCACTCAGAACCAATAGCCGGTTTATCCTCCTGCATTCTTGGCTGAAGAATAATTTCAAAATCATATTTTTTTGCAAAATCAACGGTTGTTTCAATTTCATCATCTGTTATGTTGTCATCAAACACTACTTTTGCAAAGCTGTTATTGTTAAGAACAGAGAAATATTTTTTGTTCTTGTTTCTGGTCGATTTTACGACATCAAAAAATTTCTTGTGCAGGTCGAAAGCATTTTCTATTCCAGAGCAACTCGGTAGTTTAATGTCAGCTGCGAGGATGTCTGTAAGCGGTAGAACAATTTTTGCATTATCATCTATAGTTGCATTTGTTTCGAGATAGTATCTGACGTTTAGCTTCGGCATAAATTCTTTAAGAAAATCTGCCCAAATAAGCGGTTCTCCGCCTGTGAGTGATATTGAATGCGTTGAATTGATATCAAAATTTGATTTCAGGTAATCAGCCAATTCATCAGGTGTAAATTCAAAAAATGTGTTTTTGTCGTTGATATTTGTCGGATAAAAATCCGTGTCGCAGTATGCGCAGGACAGGTTGCAGGCACAAAATCGGACAAATATCTGTTTGCAGCCAATAAACGGGCCTTCCCCCTGTATTGATGAAAATATTTCTTTTATTTTTGCTCTGTTCATTTCCATACGTATATGTTATCACGACAGATTATATTGGTGCAAATATTTTTTCTGCAATCGTTGTTAAGATTACTTTACAAAATAGCAATAATTTTGCCCAAAAATACTTTTATAAGTATGTGACAGTGTGTTTATGTAGGAGATTTTACTATGTGTGATCCGGTTTCCCTTTCAAATCAAATGGTACAGCAAACGAATAATCAGTTGATGATTCAAAATCACATTGATACTCATAACAGATTTGTTCAGCAGCAGCAAGATCTTGTTAATCAACAACTTTTGTTAAACAACGTTATCAGACCAAAACCGAGAATTAATCCACTGGCATTGATTAGTGATAATGTAAAAACTGCATTTGTAAAAAAGGTAAATCCGGAAAAGGATACAGTAGATTTTAGTAATGCTCCAAAAGAAAAGAGAATTCCGGGTATTAACTGTCCTGGTATTCACAGAGGCCCGGATGGTGTAATTGACGGAATGATTGGTGGAAGAACCGATGATGGCGGTTTTATCTTCGTAGATCTGGTTGATCCGCATATCGGCGGAATGAAACCTGACGGAACCTTGTGGGATGGTGTCCGTGTTGGACCAAAACCTGGTAAGAGAATTCCGGGTATTAACTGTCCGGGGATCCACAGAGACCCTGACGGAAAAATCGACGGAATAATCGGCGGAAGAACAGATGATGGTGGTTTTATCTTCGCTGATCCGGTTGATCCTCGCACAGGCGGAATGAAGCCTGACGGTACTTTGTGGGATGGTGTAAAACTCAACTAATAATTTGTTTCATATAAAAAAGAGTTGTTTTTTATAAACAACTCTTTTTTTATTTTTTATTCTCTCGAACGGTTCTTTTAGCAACCATTTTGAGCTTTTCATAGAGCCCGATTTCTTCTTCTGAAAGATTTTTTGGAATATCAATAACAACGGTTACGATAAGGTCGCCTTTTTTGCCGTCTTTTTCAAGTCCCTGTCCGGCAATTCTGTACTTTTGCCCGTTATAGGTGTTTGGCATAAGTTTCATTCTGATATTTTCGCTGTTCATTTCAAAGGTAATGTATCCGCCTAAAACAGCTTCATAAGGCGCTATCGGGATAGTTCTTAAAATATTGAGCCCGTCATATTGAACATCTGCATTATTCTCTATTTTCACAATGAGATAAAGATTTCCTCTTTTACCCCCGTTAAAGCCTTTGTTTCCCTCGCCTTCGACTCTGATTTTACTGTTGTTTTTCACCTGAGCAGGTATTTTTACTGTCAGTTTTTTATACTTTGATTTTTCTCCGGCTCCGTTGCAGGAAGGGCAGAGTGAGCCGTTTATGAATTTGCGTCCGCGGCACTTTTCACAGGTTTCCATGTGCAGAATATTTACTATTCTTTCCGTACCGTTTATTGCTTCGGCAACTGATAGTGTTACTTCTGTCGTAATATCTTTTCCGTCAACCTTTGGCGGGGTGTATTTTTTCTGTTTCTGCTTATTTCCGAGCAGATTTTGTATAAATTTTGTGAAAATGTTTTGATAGTGACTTGCCTTAGCCTGTTCTCTCATTTTAGAGAAGGTATTTTCTTTCTTTTGTTTAGGGGATTCTTCTCTGTTTTCATTCTTCTTTTCTCTGTTTTTATTCTCGTTTTGGGTATTTTTATTAGAACTTCCCTTATCTTTGCCTGAACTTACATTATCATTCTTTTCCTGTTTCTTCTCTTTTCCGGGTTCTTCTTTGCCCCTTGCATTTACCCCTTCATTTACCCCTTCATTTACCCCCTCGGCGTAGTCGTAGAGGCGGTTAATAGAGTCGTATTGTTCACGTTTTTGAGGGCTGGACAGGGTTTCGTAAGCCTCAGTAATTTCTTTAAATCTTTCAATATTCTCGGGTGAATTACCTACAATATCGGGGTGGCATTTATGCACAAGACGTCTGTAGGCTTTTTTGATATCCTCAGTTGTCGCATTTTTAGGTATTCCAAGTATATTGTAATAATTTTTTCTTTTCATTTTTAGTAATCGGAAACTTCGTTATCTTCTTCATCCTGAAGTGATGACAGGTCAGATGAATACATTCCGTCAAAGTTATCCGGAAGCATATCATTATCAGGCCAAATCGTACCGTCATCAAAACGGCAGGCATTCAGGTTAAAACTTGTTGAAAGATCAGAGCCGGATAAGTCTGATTCCTGGAAGACGGAGCCTGCCATATCTGCTTCATTAAAATTACAATAATCAAGTACGGCATAGCTGAAATCTGTTCCGTTTAATACAGAATTAGAAAAATCACATTCGGTTAAGGTTGATCTAGTGAAATCTGCAGAAGTTAAGTCACATTCAATAAACTGTACGTTTACGAGTTGTGAATCAGAAAAAGATGAAGATGTAAAATCAATATTTTTAAAGGTAATATCTCTGATTTCCGATGCGGATAAATCCACCTCGCTCATATCAATTCCTGTGTCAACGTTGTCGCACATAAATTCATTGAAAGCTTCGCTGTCATTAAGTATTAATTCTGATAATTCGTCTTTTGATTTCATCTTAACCTACCATATTCATTTGTATTGCAAGCAACACAGCCTGCGTTCTGCTCTTAACTTTTAACTTTTTAAAGATTGCGCTGAGGTGTGTTTTAACAGTAACATCTCTCACGAATAGTTTTTCTGCAATTTCCTGATTTGTTTTGCCTTCGGCAACGAGGGTTAAAACCTCTCTTTCTCTTTCTGTCAGAGGTTCAACGTCGCCTTTAGGTTCAAACGCAACATCTTTTTTTGAGTTTCTTTCTTCCTGCCATTTAGATCTTCTCAGAACAGCTTCAATTCTGGCAAGCAGGTTTGGCAGAATGAACGGTTTAACGACATAATCGTCTGCACCGTATTTGAGCCCTGAAACGATTTTGTGTTCTTCGTTCACCGCAGTAACCATTATAACAGGAAGATACTTTGTATTTTCGTTTGTTTTGATAGCTTTAAGTGTATCCCAGCCGTCCATTTGCGGCATCATTACATCCAAAAGTACCAAATCTATGTTATTGTTGTTTTCCTCAAGTTTTTTCAGTGCATCAACACCGTTGGTAACAACTTCAACGGTATAACCGTATAAGGGAAGTGCTTCACTTAAATATTTTGGATTATCATCAACTATAAGTATTTTCGCAAATTCTTCCATTCAATCTTCCTTATACAATATGCTCTTTCAGTGCTTTTACTGCTGCCTGCAGTCTGTCATCGACCTCGAGTTTTTGCAGGATGCTTGCCACGTGAACTTTTGTTGTATTAACACTGACAAACAGTTGTTTTGCAATTTCGATATTATTACATCCTTCTGTAATAAGTTTCAAAATTTGTTGTTCCCTTGTTGTTAAATTATACTTATTATCAGAGTGGATATAATCATTCATTTGGGTGGTTGTAACGGCACCCAGCACAATATTTGAAATACTCGGATCAAACCACGATGCGCCGTCAATAACTGAACTTACCACTTCGATTAATCTTTTAAGGTTAATCTCTTTTGAACAGTATGCGCTCGCACCTGCTCTCAGGCTGTTCAGAACATCTTTTTTATCGTTGTGAGAGGTCAGCACTACAAATTTTATATCAGGCTTAAGTTCTTTGATACTTTTTATTGCAGTAATACCATCGACTTCAGGAAGTCCTAAGTCCATAACGATAACGTCGATTTTATTGTTTTTAACTATTTCATATGCTTTTTCGGCAGAGCCGGCTTCGTAAATTCCGCCAATGAAATCAACATCACTAAAGGTAGTTTTAAGTCCGAACCTTGTCAGTTCGTGATCTTCAACTATTAAAATGTTACTTTTTAACTTTTCTGCGACCATTTTTGTTTCCGTTATTTATCAAGTTTGTTCAGTTCTTCCATTTTTTTGATAAGCAGACTCTGATAATAATAATATCTAAAATCGTTTCCGTCAATATAGTATGCGTTTTCCAGATATTTCTTTGCCTGAGCGAGGTTTCCGTTTTCGAGCATTACTCTTGATAAATCTATCCACCCGTCTTTGAAATTAGGGTTTATTGCGACAGATTTCTTCAGGTAACTCAGTTCCGTTTCAGGATTATTCAGAGCCATATGGTAAAAAGCCTCGTAGGCTGTGTTGTCTGTCTTTGTAAGTTTTTCATATATTGAAGAAGATGTTTTTGTATTATTAAGTTTTGCATAAGTATCTGCAAGTTTAAGTTTTGCCTCGGTTGCGTTTGAGTGCGTGCTTGCAGCTTTTTTGTAGTATTTTAATGCCTGTTTATATTTGTTGTTTTCGTAGGCAATATCGCCTAATGACAACAGAGTATTAACGTTTGAAACGTTGTAGTCGTAGGCTTTTAGTGCTACCGTGTTTGCTTTTTCAAAGTCACCATTCTTGATATAAATCCTGCTCATAAGTGAGTACAGAAGAGCATTTCTCGAGTTGTTTTTGCTTATGGCACTTTGCAATACTCTCAGAGCCTTTGAATTGTCATTTTTTAAATAGTAGTAATAGCTCAGATGGTAATCCTTCAGCCAAGGCTGTTTTTCTGTTTTGTATTTTATGTATTCTTCATTTGAGTCTATTTGTTGTTTTATCGGGTAATAGGTGATATTCAGCTTATTCTTTGTATTTTTGACAATTTTATTTGCTTTTCTGCCGTGCTTTCCGCTGGAGATTATCTCTGAGAGCAGTATTTTATAGTTCAGATTATCTGAATTTATAAGCATTGCGTTATCAATGAATTTTTTCGCATTGTCAAAATCGCCGTTTTTAAGATAGCCCAACGCCAGCAGATAATTGGCATAATCGTTTTTATCGATATTTGTAACCTTGTCTTTGATATCTTTTATCGCTTCTGCCCCTCTGTCATTATATTCGATATTTGAAAGAGCCTCAGCCAGGTTGATTATTTCGTCAGTTGTCATTTTGTATCTCGGGAAAAACAGTTTTTGGCTGTTTTCAGAATCAAAATGTGCAATATCGTAGTCGGTAATCTTGCTGAACGCTAATTTTGCCAAATCAAAAAATCCGAAGGAAACGGCTTTATCCGCAAGTAACATAAGGTAGTAGTCGTGTCCTTCATTATCAATAATCAGACCTGACATATCTTCATAGGCAGTCTGAACATTAAGACTCATAAATTTTTTATTTAGTGAGTCAAGGCTGTTTTTGAATTCTTTTGCCGTATATTGAATTTTGCCGTATTGGGTTTTTTGCGCAGGAGCAATATGTGTTTCATCTGCAAGGACAAATGAAACGGATGTCCCGGTCAATAAACCTGCTAAAAGCAATATATTCAATATTTTCTTATTCATTTGCATCTATCCCAATGTAGTACTTATTGAAAACTGATACCAGTTCTTCATTTTCATTGTTATTAATAGAGCCCAGTAGTATATTCAGATTATACCTGTTTAACAAAGTTCTGTCATCATTTGTTAAGATAAGATGATTTTCTGTTAAGAAGACTCCGACTATTTTATCAAGAGGAATTGAGAGGAACTTGTCAACAATGTTTTTGTCGAAATGAGTTCCGGAATCTCCGATAAGAATAGATATAACCTTTTGAATAGGCATTTTGTCACGGTAGTGACGTTTTGAGGTTATTGCATCAAACACGTCGGCAACCGCTAAAATTCTGCCGCCAAACGGAATGTTATCTCCGCTGAGATGCCTGTAATAACCTGAACCGTCAAATTTTTCGTGGTGTGAGCAGGCAATTTCCGTAATCATTTTGAAATCGTCTGACATATGAATTTTTTCAAGAATATTGTGGGTAATTTCAACGTGTTCCTGAATATGTTGATATTCTTCAGGGGTGAGTTTCCCTTCTTTTTGAAGCACTGAATCTCTGATACCGATTTTCCCGATATCGTGCAGAGCAGCAGCTTTTTGAATTATTTCAAGTTCTTTTTTATCCAGTCCGAATTCTTCCGCAATAAGTGTTGCATACATTCTGACACGGGTTGAATGACCTGCTGTGATTTTGTCACGAGCATCGATAGAGGCTGCAAGTGTGCTTATGAAACTGTCAAATACGACACGCTGTTCTTCGAGCAATTCCTGCTGTCTTGCAAATAATTTTGCGTTTTCAAGCGAAATCCCCGCACTTGAACCGATTGAGATAAGGATATCTTCGTCTTCCTGTGTAAAATATCCGCTCATTTTGTTCAGAATTTGGAAGACACCTATGATTTCCTGTTCAATGTTTCTTATTGGCATACAGAGAATAGTTTTTGTTCTGTACCCTGTTTTTGCATCGACTTCTTTGTTGAATCTGTCATCTGAGTATGCATCTTTAATATTAATAATTTCACCAGTTCTGAAGACTGTTCCTGCAATACCTTGTGAAGCGTTAAATCTGAGTTCCTGACTTCCGAGCCCGAGAGCAACTTTTGACCAGAGCTCGTCAGTGTCTTTGTCATACAGGAATACTGTACAACGATCTGCCTGAACGGCATTTCTTGCTTCTTCAGCAATAGTTTGCATGAGTTTATCAATATCTTTTTCTGCAGCAACCGCCTGGCCGATATTTACAAGCGCAAGCAAAGGATCGTTCTTGACTGACGATACGTAAAGGCTGCCGTTTTTAATCAGTTTAAAGACATCTTCGAGTGATGCCAAAAAGATTTCAAGTCTGTCGTTTCCTTCACATTTAGCCTTAGCCTTGTTATAGTGAAGCATGTAAAGGTTGTTATTTTTTTCGCAGAAATTTACGTATCCGAGAAGAAAATTATAAAAAACCGTTTCATAATCATTTTTATTGCTTGTAAGCAGTAAGTCCGCATCGTTAAAATACTTCAGTGCTGTTGTAAATTCCCCTTTTAAATATAGCATCAGCCCGTTAAGGCAATTTAATGCTGATTTGCTTGTCTGTTCCAAATCAGATTTCTTAAGGGCTTTTTTGTACTCATCTTCTGATACCGAAAGGGCTTTTATTAAATCAACTACCTTGTTATCAATAACTTGTTCTAACATTTTTCCTCTACACTTATTCTGTAATCCTCTTTCACTATGATAACCTATTTTTGTATATTTATCAATACTTTTAAGGCATTGTAACAACACAGAGGCAGCTTAAAAATTTTTTACAAAATGAGCAATTTTTTGTATGTTCAATACTTAGTAAATATAAGTGTAAGTGTGGAAAAGGAATTCTTATGTACTCAATAGGCGGAAATTTAGTAAGGATAGATGGTAAACACGGTAGTTATGACAGAAAAGTATTGAATGTAGATGTGCGTTACGGAAGAAATGCAAATGATAATTACAAATCATATATAGCAGATTTGGGTGATTATACAAAGCAAATACCATTAAACTTTGAATACAGATATATGCCTGACGGCAGATTCAACAAGATGGCGCTATTAGGAAGTGCTTATGAAGAACTCGGAAAGAGAACAAGAGTCAAAACAGATGATTTGAATGAACAATTAAACAAATCCGGCTTGTCTGATTATACGGCAAACGCTCTTGATGTTGATATGGACGGTTATGTTGATGTAGGAGAATATGCTGCAAGTACTCTTGTTCAGGATATTTTAAGCTCGGGAGAGGATTATGATATTAATCCGAGAAAAGTAAACGGTGTGATAACCCCTAAGGGTGAACAGAGAGCCTTTGCGCTCAATAACAAGCATATTGAGTCACAGGCAAGATTAGTCTATGCTCAGTTACGCAATGAATTCAAGCTCGGTCAGGCACAAAAAGAGTTCCTGTCTGACAGTAATAACCTTGTAAAATAAAGGGCTGTTATTTTACGTTAATAACGTCAACTCCGTTAAATTCCGATATAACTTCGGTTTCGCCTTTTGAGTAGGAACGTGCAACGAGTGCACCCACTACAGCTTCAAGTGCACCTGCAGGCATCATGTTTGCGGGGATATCTGCAAAATTGTATTCGTTTTTAAGAATATTTTGTAAAAATTTGCAGTCTGCAGGAGAGCGTTGTTTAAAGTTTGAATAAAGATTCAGTTTAAGTCTGGACATATATAAATCAAACCTTTTTATATCGATTCCGTTTGCGATAAGTTTGTTTATGCAGTCACAGCCTCTGTAGGAATATCTGTCCAACCAGTCCTCAGTATTTCTGAACCCTTTGTGGGTAGTAACCATTTGATAAGGTTTTGACAGTATTCTCCATTTCCCGGTCATAAGCGTATTATCCCACGGCAGTGAGATACATACTTTTGACTGTTTTAGAGATGAAAAATTATCAAAAAAGAACTGAACATCATTCATAGAAAACAGTTTATCGACAAGAATCAGGGTATTGTTTTCGTCAAGTACGACAACCCCGGTTTCAATAGTTGATGCAGGTGATAAAGACATGCCAATGTAGTATTCAGTCATTTTTCTCTCCTTGTGAATATTATACAAGGAAAATCATATTTTGAACAGTTCAGGCATAGTGGAATACAAACCACAGTGAAGCGAATAATATTATTGTTACGAACAAGACAAAACCCAAACAGTGCAGATATGCATTTTTCTTAAAGAGATTTTCATCAAGCTCTGAAATAATGTTTTTTGAAAAATCGGTTTTCATTTTGTTTTTGTGCTCAACAAAAGAATCTGACATCATTTTTCGCAATTTGTACAATTTTTCTATTTTTTCCCTTACTTTGGGTTTTGCAATAATATTTCTTCTGATTTTTATACTGTTTTCTTCAGAAAGCTCGTTATCAATATAGGCTGATAGTTCAGCGCCTGTTACGTATTCACTGCTTTCTAGCGGTTCGGCATCGATTGTTGTATCGTCTTTTATGAACTTGTTATAGGCTTCTCTGATGTCGGTAATAATTGTTCTCAGAACCTTGAATTTCATGTTGCAGTGAGGACAGGTGTTTAGGTGTCCTTCAAAGCTGTCCTTGAGGGTGTCTTTTAATTCTCCGTTAATATAAAAAGTGAAAAGTTCTTCAAATTGGCTGCAGGTTATTTTCATTTTGTTGCCTTTCCTGTTATAAATAGTCTGTTAATTCTTCCTGTAATTTTATTCTTGCCCTGGATATCCGTGACTTTACGGTTCCGATAGAGGTTTGGGTAAGGTGTGCTATATCGTCATAACTCATTCCTTCAAATTCTCTTAAAACGATTGCAACTCTTGAGTTTATCGGAAGTGACAATATACAATTTTTTATTTTGCATCCTAATTCTGAGGCAAGGCACTTTTCCATCGGCTCATTCTTGTTATCTTTTATTTCGGTTGCGTTTTCGGAATCGTCAATACTGATTTCGGGTTCGTGTTTAGAGTCTTTCTTTATAAAATCGTAGAAAATATTCAGTGCAATTCTGTTTGACCAACTTTTAAAAGATTTGTTGTCGTGCAGTTTAGAGATATTATTTGCTATTTTGACAAGGGTTTCCTGTGTCAGGTCTGATACGATTTCACGTTTTCGGCAGATATGGGAAAAGATTCCGAAAATATCCTTCTGAATACGCTTGATAAGTTCTTCAAGTGCCTGCAGGTTATCCTTCTGTGCCATTTCAATAAGAAGATATTGAGGTATTTTTTTATAGTTTGTCTTAACCATAACCAGAATTTATAAAATACCGTTGTATATTAAAATACTCTTTTCAGCATAATCAAACAGGCAATTTAATTATTTTAAAATTTTGAAATTATACTGAATAGATTTTTTTAAGCACATAAATATCGTTTTCACTCGGGGTTGATATATTTTTCTGATGCGGAACATACATAACGTCGTCAATTTCAACCCCGTGTCCTAACCCTAATGCGTGCCCGAACTCGTGCATCATTGAGAAAAATATACTTTCATCGGTTGTGTTCTTCGGAGAACAGGCGTTGTAGAGTCCTATATCGATTGATATTTTTTTAAGCTCACCATCTATAACTGATAAATACTTACACATCCCTTCAAAAACCCGTCCTACTTTTGTCCAGTGGATAATAATATCAGCATTTTTCGGGGTTTCGGTCAGTACAAATTGTACGGGTATTTTTTCAGAAATCATAACTCTGTTCCATTCTGCCATAGCTTTCTTGATTTCCGAATAATAAAATTCTTTATTTTGTAAATCTGCGACAATCGGAGTAATATACACATTTACCCCTACACCTGTATTTACCCCCTTTTTCCAGCGGGCAAGTTTTCCTTTTATTTTGGAATTTTCGATATATTGATTAATTTTGTCGGAAATTGTCATAAAACAATTATATCAAATTATAATAATTTTCCATTTTCTATTTTTCATTTTCCGTTTAAAATAAGATTATGGAAAACAAAAAGAAAGTATTATTGGTCCGTTTGAGTGCGATGGGTGATGTTATTTTCACCATTCCGCTTGCCAATGCTCTTACTTCTGCAGGGTATGAGGTTACCTGGCTTGTGTCAGAGAAGGGATATTCACTTGTGAAGAACAACCCTTGTGTGGATAAAGTCATTCTTGCTCCGCTTGAAAAGTGGAAGAAGGCTAGAAACCCTTTAAAGAATTTCTTTGAGTATTTATCTATAGTTCGTTCAATAAGGAAAGAAAAATACGATATAGCGCTTGATACCCAGCTAATTTTGAAAAGTCTTTTATGGATGGCGTTTTGCGGTGCAAAAAGAAGAATTGTCGCAAAGAATTACAGAGAGTTTGCAATACTTGGCGGAAACGAGGTTATGGCAGCTACAAGAGTAGGTAATGAACCTCATGCCGTAAAGAGTTATCTAAAATATGCAGAATATCTTGGTACAGATACAACAGATGTCAGAGTTACACTGCCTGAAACTTCACAGGAAGTAAAGTCAAAGGTTGATGATCTTTTAAGTCCGCTGGATAATAAACCTTTTATTCTTGCGGCACCTGCAACAACTTGGGATACCAAACACTGGAACAGGGGTAAATGGAAAGTCCTTCTTGAAAACCTGAAGGACGATTATAACATTGTTTTGTCGGGTACGGAAAAGGACAGCGAACTTTTATCATACCTTGATAACGGATATCTGAATCTGTGTGGGAAATCAAATCTTGAAGAATTGCAGGAATTGTTATCAAGGGCTGAGCTTGTAATTTCTATGGATTCAGGCACAACTCATCTTGCCTGGGCAACACAAAAACCAAAAATCGTTTCCATATTTTGTTCAACACCTGAAAGTCTTTACGCACCGTTAGGTGATGAAAACAAATATATATCTGTTTCGGCTAAAAAGGTTTGTCAGCCTTGCCACAAAAGAAAATGTCCTAAGGGTACGAATGAGTGTACAAATTATCCTGAAGTTAATGAAGTTTATGATGCGGTAATAAAGTTATTAAAAGGAGAGTAGTATGAATTTTGCAACTGAATACTTATGGTTTAATACGGAAAAACACAGAGATTACATAAATATAACAAGAAAAGTTCAGGAAATAGTCACAAATAGCGGTATAAAAGAGGGTATGGTGCTGGTTTCAGCGATGCATATTACGGCAGGTGTTTATGTAAATGATGCAGAATACGGTCTTATAGAGGATATTGATACGTGGCTTGAAGAACTTGCACCTTTTAATATAAACTACAACCATCATAATACCGGTGAAACAAACGGGGACAGTCATCTTAAGAGTTTACTTATCGGGCATGAAGTTATTGTTCCGATTACTGACGGCAGACTCGATTTCGGACCGTGGCAGCAAATCTACTACGCAGAATTTGACGGTCAGAGAAGAAAACGCGTTATTGTTAAGGTAATGGGCGAATAACGGTCTTATTCCTGTTCAAAATTGTTGGTTATAGTGTAAAGATACTCTAATATTTGGGTAAAATACGGTAAATTGCAATCCCCGTTAAGAATTATATCCATATAAGGTCTTGACGGAGTAATGTATTTTTTGCCTGCATCCTGTATGTATTCCCAGTGTTTAAGTGCGTTTTCAAGTGACTGGTTACGGGCATTAACTGCACGTGACATAAATCTTTCTTTTCTGATTTCTTCGTCTGTTTCCACAAAAATCTTTATATCGAAGATATCCTGAATGGTTTCATACATTGTTGCAACCCCTTCAACAATAATTATTTTGTTGGACTGGATGTGCATTGATTTAGGAACCGAAATACCTGTTCCGTTCAGCAAATATCTCGGAATATCAATATCTTCCCCTCTTGAGATTGCTTCTAAGTCAGCTCTTAAAATATCAAGCTGGAAATTGTTCGGAGAATCAATATCGTAACCGTTATCTCTCAGAGCATCAAAAGAACCGTATCGTTTGATGAGTTCAGATATGTCATTAAAATAATTATCCGTTCTAACGATAGCCACAGGCTGGTTAAAACGGCTGATGAAATTGGATATTTCCTGACATATTGTTGATTTACCGGAGGCTGATTCTCCCGTGATTCCGATTAAAATTCTTTTATTAGGATTATTGATCAAACGTCGGGTAAATCTGTTGATAAAATCATCTTTAATTTCCACTATAACAGACTTTTTAGCTTTTTTGTCGTAGGCAAGCGCCTGTTTAAATTTAGTCTGGAGGTAAAACGCAAGCAACTCCCTTCCCGTTTTCTGAGAAAAATCAGGTTTAAAAATTTTATCATGGGAATTAACTTCCTTTGCTATCAGATTATTAATTCCTTCGTTTTGGTTTTCGTCGCCCATATATCCTACTTTTTATTATGAGTAACATAATACCCGAGACATGAAAATTTTTCCACTAAATTATTCTAATTGTAAAAAAATGTTATTTCGTTTTTTAGACAGGTACTTTTTCAAGAAATTCAAGATATTTCCCTGCATAAACTGCGCCTACCGCGCCGTCTGCTGCAGCTGTAATAACCTGTCTTAACGGAGTTTTTCTGACATCTCCTATTGCAAATACTCCGTCAACCGAGGTTTTCATTGTTTCGTCGGTTATGATAAAACCATTTGAGTCCTGTTCAACCTGTCCGTTAATCTCTTTAATGTTAGGGGTAAACCCTATGTAAGGGAAGATGCCGTCAGCTTTTATATTTGAAATTTCGCCTGTTTTGACGTTTTCGATAACTATGTTGCTGACTGTGTTTTCGCCCTGAATTTCTTTTATTACGGAATCCCAGACAAACTCAATTTTGTCGTTTGCAAAGGCTCTTTCCTGAACGATTCTGTCTGCTCTGAGTTCGTTACGTCTGTGAACGATATAGACTTTATCCGCGAATTTTGTAAGATATGCGCCCTCTTCAACAGCGGCATTTCCTCCGCCTGCAACGACAACTGTTTTACCCTGATAAAACGCTCCGTCGCATACAGCGCAGTAACTAACCCCTCTACCTAAAAATTCTTCTTCACCTTTGACTCCAAGTTTTCTGTTTTGGGCACCGCAGGCAATAATGACGCTTTTTGCCTTAAAGGTTCCTTCTAAGGTTTCGATGACCTTAGGGTTAGATACCAGGTCAACTGATTTAATTTCCTGCATAGGGAACTTTTCAACCCCGAATTTGTCTGCGTGTTCTTCAAATTTTTCCATCAGGTCATACCCGCCGATAATCGGGAAACCCGGATAGTTTTCGATTTCCAGATAGTTTGACGGTTGTCCGCCAAGCATACTTATATCAATAATTGCGGTTTTTACGTTGCTTCTTGCCATATAAATTCCGGCAGATAACCCGGCAGGGCCGCCCCCTAAAATAACAGTATCAAATTCGTACACATTCCCCATTGTATAATCCTTTTCTTATTTATTATTGCTTGTCTAAAACTGATTTGCCTCCAAGTTTTTTGCCCTTAATGAGATATTTTGCGGTATCTTTTTTAAGGACATGCCCATCATACAATGATAATGTTTCCAATACAATATCATTGTACCCTCCGAAAGTATCTCCGTTCAGTCTTATTGTGACAGTATCTCTCAATACCTTGTTGTCAAAAGTCGATTCCTTATAAAAGACAATGACGTTTCCCTCCGTATGTTTGACCTCTACCTGAGCGTGGGCTCTTGTAAAAGGGTTCTCTAATGTAATGACGTCACCTTGTCTTGATAAGTTCCATAAGTCTGTACTTCTCGGTTTAAAAGTGGAATAATTATTTGTTTTTTGCAATTCCGCATTGACCTGCCAGCAGCCAAAGAACGCCTTAGGTACCTGATCAATGCTTACCCCCATTTTTATTGTTGTGGCAAAGGCCGCCGAAAACAAGGTTATAAATACAAATGATAAAATAAGTATTACTTTTTTCATACTATTATTATAATGAAAACGGGAGATATATACAATTTTCCCAGAAAACTGATTTTTAGGTAAAATTATCTTATGAAAAAACTTTTGATACTGTTGTTGTTTATGTTTTTTGCAACCGGTGCATATGCGGTTGATCAAAGGTACATGCCTGACGGTTATGTCAGAGATGATGTAATCTTTCCTAATTATGCAAAATATACAAAAGACTATTTTGATAAGGTGACAGAAAAGAAGATAAAATGTAACTGGGGAACGTACAGACAAGAGGTTAATGCGCCTTTGAGGAAGGTGCTTGAACAGCTTGATAAGGAATCCAGAACGGAAGTTATCCCAAGATATTAGTGTTAGTGTAAAATATCTTAATATTCAGAAGTGTTTCTTAGCAAATAATATTTTTACGGGCATTACTTATGTAGGAAACATAGATATGAACATAACACCAGTATTAAATCAACAACGTGCAGTTTTAAACAATAACAATAATATAAATAACGTAAACCGAACTCAGACAACCTTTAACAGACCGTCTTCTCAGGTTAGTTTCGGTTCGTCAAAATCTGAAAGAATGCTTCAGTTGTTGGATCATTCTATTGATGCGCTCGTTAACGGCAGTGATTTCAATATATTGAATAAAATGAAGTTCCACAGAGTTTTATCTGCTGCACTTCCTGAGTTAATGGTGCCTGAAAACTTTGTAAACAACGGACGTGCATCAAAAGTTTACAGAATCAGTGACAGATATGTGGCAAAAATCAGAAGAGGATATTACCCGGATAACGCAGTTCATGCTTTCAATACAATAAGTTTACCGAGCAAGAAATTCAGAACACTTGATTTTTATTACGGTGAGCCTGTAGTAAAAATAGGAAAAGTCGAAATTTTAAGGAATGCAACTCCTACAGAAAACCATATCTGCTGTGGTACAAGTTTTCGTTGTGACGGTTTGGTAGGAAACAAAGAATTAGCAAAATATGAGTCAGAATTTTTACCAATCTGTAGTGAAGTGCCGCAGGAAAGCTATGATAATCTTGCTGCAAACCTCAAAAAACTTAACGGTTTAACCTGCAGAAGTATGTTAGGTAAAAAACAAACCTATGTACCGGATATTGTAAACCCAAACAATCTTCTCATTTCTGATAACAGATTTGTACTCGTAGATGAACTCGAAAAAGTTCCGTTCAGAAATCCAAACTCTGTTTTCACTATGCTTGAACCTCTCTTAATCAGACTTAATCCTGAAAAAGAAGCTCCAAAAAATGAAGGTTTGAAGGGTGTAAGAAAAAATATATTCAAAAAAGTTTTAATCGCATCAGAAAAGAGCGGGTTACCGTTAGACAGCCCGATAAAATATGAATATTCAGAATGGACCTTAGGCGATATCCTGGGCAGCAGCAATATTCTGGGTGATGTTAAAGAGATGAGAGCAAAAAGCATGTCAACCGAAGAAAGAATCGCAAATATTAAAGAAATTCTTGATTAAAATTTCTTCAAGTGTGCGAAGGCTGCATCCATAGCCTTTTTACCCATTTTGCCGAAATCGATTGTGTACATTGTGCTGTCTCCGATTTGGTTGACTTCAAGGATGTGTCCTACCCCTAATTTATCGTGGAAAACTCTTTCCCCTTCGGAAAAGAAATAATCGATAGGAGCGTTCTTTTCAGCTTCTCTTTGTTGTGCAAGTTCTGCCTGTTCCGCTTCGAGCCTTTTCTTTTCTTCTAGTTTTCGTTTAATAGGGTTGTTTTCAAAGAAGGCTTTAATTTTTTCTTCTTCACGTTGTTTATGTGCCTGAGATTTTACAAGGATAGTACGCTGCGGGGTACGCTGCGGTGTTCCTAATCTCTTTGCGCCTGACGAAATTGTGCTGTTGTAATTAGTTGAGGTTCTTTGCGGTGTTCCGAGTTTTTTAGCACCTCTGGAAATAGTGTTCGTGTTGTTATACCCTGTATAACCGCTGTTCCCTCTGTTATTTTTTATTGTTCTGACTGCATTTTGGAAGGTTCTGCCGGATGCGTGTCCTGTTGATGCAATTTCTTCTATAAGTTCATAAGGTATTTCGCCTACAAATCTGCTCGGGTTGTAGTATTTGTATTCTCCCCACATCTGACGTCGCTTTGCGCTTGTTATGTATAACTTTTCTTCTGCTCTGGTTACACCGACATACATAAGACGTCGTTCTTCTTCAAGTCCTGTCTTTTCCTGAATACTTCTCATACTCGGGAAGATGCCTTCATCTGCTCCTGCGATAAAGACTGTCGGGAATTCCAAGCCTTTTGCTGAGTGCAGTGTCATAAGGGTTACTGTGTTTGAAACTTCTTCCATATTATCCAGATCGGATACAAGTGATACCTGTGCAAGAAATTCGCCAAGAGCGTTATCCTGTTCGTCAGGTATAAATTCGCTTGCAACGTTTACTAATTCCTGTAGGTTTTCTATTCTTGCTTCATCTTCAGGTGTGTTCTCGTTTTTAAGTTCTCTTAAATAGCCGCTCTTTTCGAGAATTATGCTTAAAAACTCGTTCAGTGAATATCTGTGCTGAATTTCCTGAAAATTAACTATCAGTTTTGCAAACTCTTCAAGTTTGACCTTCGTTTTCGGTTGAATATGTTCTTCTTCATCCAGTCTTGTAATTGCCTGATAAAGACTGATATTATTTTCGTCTGCAAATTCCTGCAGGTGTCTTATCGTGGTATCCCCTATAGAACGCTTAGGGACATTGATAATTCTTTTCAGACTCTGTGAATCGTTCGGGTTGTGGATAAGTTTTAGATATGCAAGAGCATCTTTAATTTCTTTTCTGTCATAGAACTTTAATCCGCCGTAGATTCTGTACGGTATACCCAGTGAAATGCAGGCTTCTTCAAGAGAACGGGACTGTGCATTTGTTCTGTACAGAATTGCAAACTGATTATAGTTTGCAGAGGTTGATTTTATGGTTGAGGCAATAAAGTTTGCCTCGTCTGCATCATCATCAGCTTCGTAATAAGTTATCTTTTCCCCTTCCCCCTTGTTTGAGTAGAGTACTTTTTCAACCCTTTGTTCGTTATTTTCAATGATAGAATTTGCTGCATTCAAAATTTTTGAAGTGGAACGGTAGTTTTGTTCAAGTTTTATAAGTTTGCAGTCTTTAAAATCGTGCTGAAAATTGAGAATAATTCTGAAATCAGCACCGCGCCAGCTGTAGATAGATTGGTCAACGTCACCCACAACACATAAGGAGCGTTCTTTCGGAACTTCTGCAAGGTTGTTTGTGTAGAGAGATTTGACCAGATTATACTGGGCAGGGTTTGTGTCCTGGAACTCGTCAACAAGAATGTGTTCAAATCTGTTGTAATATCTTGTTCTGACCTCTTCATTCTGCTCGAGTAGTTTCACGCAGAGCATAAGCATATCGTCAAAATCTATTGCGTTATTGTTGTTCAGGGTTGTTTCATAATCGTCATAGATTTGGGAAATTCTTTGAGATTTGAAATCTCTTGCATAGGTTGCATAGGTGTATGCATCCTGCATTTTGTTTTTTGAATTGGAAATGATTGCCTTAATCAACTTTGGCTGATACATTTTCTCGTCAAGATTAAGCTTCTTTATTGACTGCTTTATTATTGCAAGAGAGTCCTGTTCATCATAAATGGTGAAGTTTTTATCAAGCTTTTTGCCGGTTTGGAATTGGTATTTGTCGATATCCTGTCTTAAAATTCTTCCGCATATACTGTGAAAAGTTCCGACCCACATATACTTAACCAAGTCTTCACCAAGTATTCCCGCAAGTCTTTCTTTCATTTCTTTTGCGGCTTTGTTTGTGAAGGTTACGGCAAGAATATTCTTCGGGTTAACTCCGTTTTTGACCATATATGCGATTCTTGTTGTTAATACTTTTGTTTTTCCGCTTCCTGCCCCTGCTAGTATCAGTAAAGAACCATCTGTTGATTTAGCCGCCTTTAACTGTTCTTTGTTAAGGCTTTCCAAAATATTTTCCATTTACTCTTCCCAAAATCTGTTTTTTGTGATATCATATACACCATACACGAAAAGTACAGATTTTGCAATTATATTAGTGAAAAAAGGATTAAAAATAATGATAGATATTAAAAACATGGCAGATGGTGAAGAAACGAAACAAAGTTCAATTATGGTACCGTTTGATGACAAGCCGGTTGCAGTAGAAGGTAGTCCTGATACGGTTGATGAGTTGTCTATGGAATTGGCAACAATTAAACAGTCTGCAAAGAGAATAGCTATCATTGGTTCACGTAACCTTGCAATAACACACCAGCAAATGATTGAAACTTTAACAACAGCACTTGTTATGCAGGGTAATACAATTATCACATCAGGGGGTTCTTATGGTACTAACGCGGCAGCTATCCGTGGCGCTATGAAATCTAACCCTGAAAAATTAAAAGTTATTTTACCTCAGACAATAGGTCAGCAGCCTAGTGATGTACAGAATCAGCTTATCGGTGTTCCTAACATTATTGAACATTCTGACAGAGCAATGATGACACTGGCTGATGCATCAAGAGTTTGTAACCGTGAGATTATTGATGACTGTAATCAGTTAATATGTTTCTTATCTCACACAAGTAAAACTCTTCAGACTGCAGTTGAATATGCTGAAGAAACCCATAAAGTTGTTACCATCTTTTACCTTGATTAATGATTACGCTAAGCACTTTTAGTTAATTTGTTAAGATAGGATCGAAAGAATGGATAAAATAAAACAACTCACAGGTAAAAACCAAAACGAATATGAGCCGATAGCAAAACATATCATCGACGATGCTGATGTTGATTTTTTCAGAGAACTTGTTTCAAAAGATGATTTTCTGTTTGATTTTGTTAAGGCTAATGTGGCAAAAAGATTAGAGAATGCCTGCAACAGGGATAATTACAGAAATCTCTTGAAATTTCTTGATGTTTATTCCCCGTATTATGAAGATTTTATTACATCAACTTTGGCTCAGTTCGGGGATAGCGATATAGTTAATATAATGCTTGATAAACTCACATCAGGTACGGTTAACGAAAAAACCTATGCTTCAGGCTTCTTCTCATACAAAGAAGACGGAAGGGCGTTACCTTTGCTTAAACAGTATGCCTTCAGTGACGAGGCATCATTATCTGAAAATTGTGCGAGAGCTCTTGCTAAACTTGAAAATAAGGATGCTTTTGAACTTGCGCTTAAAAAACTTGAATCTGATGATGATTTTGAAAAGATGACTGCGGCAAGTTTCCTGGTTGCTTATCAGGATAAAACCGCTCTCGGTGCTTTATTTAAAGCTATGAAAAATTCAAAAATGTCAGAGAATATTGCAGAGTTGATTCCTTATTTAACTCCGTTGCCTGATATGCTCGGTACGGATTACAATGACGATGCTATTTTGGCATTTTGTTATATTATCAACGGTCTTGTTGAACTTGTGCCTGTTTCTCAGGTTATAGATTTTCGACTTTATGAGTTTATCGAAAGACTACTGAAAACATCACCGTCAGGTGCGTCTGCGGTTGCGCTGTTTCTGGCAAAAGAAAAGTTTAATGTGATTACCGAAAACGAAGAGTACCTTTTCGATGAGGATAAGAATACCAAAATTGAGGTTAATGATATAAAAACATTGCTTAATAATGCAAATCTGTATCCGATGACCTCTTTTCTCTACGAAGAAATGTTTGAAGAAAGTGATTTTATCTTCTTTGTTCTGGAAATCGTAAGAGATGAGGATAGTCTTGTATCACTGCTTTCCGGCGAAAATCAGACAGTTATTATAAAGGTAATGGAACTGTTGAAAGCACAGGGACTTTTGAAGGATGAATATAAACAGCTTGCCCTTTCAAAAATAGATGATGAAAACTTAAAAGTTGTGGCTAATGCCTTATAATTACTCTATTCGCAAATAATTCTTGCAAGTTCCCCAAAGTCATATTTCAGGCATGATAATTCGTCACATGACTGTTGTCTGCGTTCCCACAGACAAGGTTTTAAAGGACAGTCATCTTTTGCCTTTAACGGTTTTATGTTTTCATTTTTAGGAACAAGTTTATTATCGTCTGTCGGTCCGAAGAACGGATAGGTTTTTACCCCGAGCGCAACTGCAATATGAAGCGGTGCGGAATCCGAGCATACAAATTTTTCGGCAGAGGATATGAGTTTTGCCAAATCCGATAAATTCTTTGTTTTTCCGTAGTAGTTTTCGAAATTTTTTGTTTTCGAGTATTGCTCAATTTCTTTTATACACTCTTCATCGTCAGGCCCGCCTGCAAGGATGACGTGTTTACCGTAGGCGGCCAGTCTGTTGATTAAATCTGCCCACTCTTCTGAGGTGATTGATTTTATACATCCTTTTCTTTTGCTCATAAGACTAACCCCCGGATGAATTAAAACAGAGTTTGGTATTTTTTCCTGTTGTTCGGTGTTTATCACGGGAAGTTCTGTCTTTATATCGGTAATAGGGGTAATTAAATCGTGATACATCCCGCCCGCATACTGATTTTTATTTAAAGGTATTGCCTTTGTAAGCAGAAGGCGGCTTAATTTTCCTGTGTCATATCCGTACCTTTCAGGTATAAAAGTCAGAGCCTCTATTATAGATATAAAAGGGCTTGCCCCTGAGGATACAACTATATCAAATTTTCCTGCGGCAGCTTTAGAGATCAGTTTTATGATTTCAAAATACTTGTTCCCCGATTTTATATCCACTGTAATTAAATCATCAATTATATCGGTAAGCTGTGATATCCCCTTGCTTCTCGGTTCAAGAGCAAGAGTAATTGATGAATCAGGATATTCCTTTTTCAGTGAAACCAGGGTCGGAAGAAATAAAATTTCATCACCCAGTCCGCCAAAATTAATTGCTAAAATCTTTTTTGTCATAGAACAATTATATATAAAAAATAAACTGACCGTTTGGTCAGTTGGAGTAATTTGTTCTTAATTGATTTTAACCATATTCTATTGTCACCGCATCCCACACAGGGGCACACCACACACCATAAATATCCCCTGCCTTTTTTCACGAGGAAAATTTAATCTTTTATTTCTTCTGAAAAAGAAGACTATGCCTTCGACAGTTGGTTGCATGCCGAAGGCATGACAGGTTAGTTAAACTTCCAAGAATAATCTTTGACCTACGATGTTCGGTTTATTATTGTAGTAACCTGCAAAATAACCGCCCGCCACAGGTTTATTCTTAGCATATCCGGAATATGTGTATCTTCCGGCATTTACAAAAGGATTCCCGAAAGGGTTTCCACCGATAGATTGTGTACCTGTTGTTGCAGTAGCTACTGCTGCTGCGTTGTTTGTGCTTGGTACAAGCACCTTTGTTAATAAACTTACGATTCCTGCCATAATATCAAACCTTTATATCAAACCTTTACATTCTCTTATTTAATGACCGTTTTTTATAAGTCAAAAAATAGAACGGCATAAATTAACAAAACTTTACATAATGAGACATAATTCATCTGAATATAGGATAAACAGTGTTGTTTTTATTTCTTTCTGTCCCTTGCATTAACGTTGGCTTCAAATTGTTTAAAGGTATCAGGGCCGACAAGCTGTTCTAATTGGGCACGTTTGTCGGCAAAATTATTTTTTGCTTTTCTCTGCATATCAAGTGCTTCTCTGTAATAGGCATCAGTGATAATAATTACCTCTTTTGAACAGTTTTGTGCGTTTTTGTAATTATAGTATCTGCTTTTTGCTGTCTCGGAACGCATATTATAAAGTTCCCTGGTGGTCATATAGTCATAATACATTTCAACAACTTTCTGCTGAAGTTCATCAATTTTTCGGACAAGGATAATCATATCGGCATCGCCGACTTTTGTGTATTTGTAGTTAAGTGATTTAGTATCCTGTGAAAGTATTCCGAGGGTATTTCCGCCGATAAGTGATGTTGCATACAGCAGAGGGTTTCCGCTGCCGGCACCGACAAGAGTTGACAGGTTAGCAATGGTTGAAATCACTTTTCTGACCGCAGACTGGCTTGGTTTATCCGCATCAGGGTTTGCCAGTTTATAGAGCGCATATTTGATGGTGTCGCTTTTTGTTGCAGCCCCCTGCCATAGCAGTGATACATCTGCAAGAATTTCGTCATAGTCAACTTGCAGATCCTGTGAAATTTCTTTTGAGATTTGTTTAAGGCTCAAATCTGCGTAAGTCAGGTTTGCCTCGTCAATACTTGTTTCAGAAAACAGTGCTTTTGTGTCTTTTATTGACGGGTTTATATCAAGTTTGTTTTCGATTTCATCTGTCGTTCCGAAACGGTAGGCAGGTTCTTTTACCGTCATCAGTTGTTCATAGGTCATCCCGAGTGACGGAAGAGAAAATATTGAAGATATAAGTAATGTGATTAAATATTTCTTCATTTGCCCGTATCCTTTATAAGTGCCGCATCGAAATTGAACTTGTACAGGTGTAGTTTATCCACTGCCGCCTTACCTGCAAGTCTTTGAAGTTCTGCGTGGTATTTCTTTGCGTTCTGAACTTCTTCGTATTCCTGAATAATCATATTGTCATAAAGCGTTGAGGATATAGTGAGGTCAAGAACATCCCCTCTTTTTTGCGCTTTATCGTAATTCTTTGCATAAAGCAGTATTCTTTCTCTGGTTTCTTTAATCATAATCAGGGAATTTTTGTAGTTGTAATAGGTTGCAATTATTTTATCCTGCAGATTTTCTATCAGTCCTGCAAGTTCAATAAGCTCGGTATCCGTAAGAGGAACTTCCTGTGGCATATTCTTTTTATTCAGCCAGGCCTGAGCAAGTCTTCCTGCGGAATATGATGCGGTCTGAATACCGTAGTTCCCGCCGACAAGACTCGGTACAAGCGATGCACCTGCAATTACTGCGGAAAGGGTTTTTGACATAAGGGAAGAATGTATTCTTCTCTGACTTTCCGGTGTAGAAAGTTTTTTTAGTGCAAATTCGATTACCTTGTTGTTTTCGATAGTCCCTTTCCAAAGGGTTTCGATATCTGCAAGGTCTTTTTCCTTCTGCAGTTTAATTAAATCTTCAAGTACCTGTCTGTCGTTGATTAAAAGTGAACCTGATATTTTTGTTTTTTGCGGGGTTGTTTTATAGACCTCTTTTTGCACACCGTTAAGGGGAACCTCTTGTGCAGCAAAAACCTGAGTTCCAAAAGCGATAGTTAATAATAATACCCCAAATCTTTTCATAATATTTTTATACCACATTCAATTATTAATATCCACCATTTGTAGGTTATCTATACATGCGCCCTCATGTAGAATATCAAATGGGTGGAGAGAACTGATGAAAAATAAAGAAAAGAGCTATGTTTCTGCTGTAGCACATGAGTCGAAGTTTAATAACGTTGTCAGCATGACAAAGGAAGATTTTGCAAAATTTTCCTCACGTGCGGATAACCTGCGCAAATCAGGTCAGTACAAAGAATCTGTTGCGTGCTATCTTCAGTCAATTATGCTTGACAGAAAAAATGCATCAGCTTATTTAGGTCTTGGGCAGTCTTACAAATATCTGAATGATTATGACAAGGCGATTAAAAATCTTGAAATATCCGCTGAAATCAATCCGAACAATTACCAGACATATTATGAAATGGGTATTTGTTACCTCTTAAAAACAATGCCTGATGTTGCAATAAAATGTTTTCAAAAGTCTGTTATGCTTGACAGAAATCAGTTAGATGTTCAGCTTCAGCTTGCCTTAGCGCATGAGCTTGTTGATGAACAGGATATGGCAATGATGATATATGACAAGCTTATTTATGAACACCCTGAATATATCAAAGCATACAGCCACAAAGCCGCATTACTTGTCTGCTCCGGCAAGTATCTTGAGGCAAGCAGATTATTCTTTGATATTTTGAAACGAAACCCTGATTATCACAGAGCGTATTTCGGTATTGCAGTTTGTTTTGATAACCTTAAGAAGATAACTGAGGCAAAAAGATATTACTCTAAGTTCCTGAAGATTAAACCGAATTCATCGCATGCTGATTATGTAAAGGGCAGATTATCCGCTTTGAAGGATGACAAATTTGTTAAGCCGGAATACTTGTCTTTAGTTTAGTTTATTGTTTCAGCGCTTTCGGTGGTAGCGTGCGGATGGGCTTTCATATATTCCTGTTTAAGGTGTTGGGTTGATATATGGGTATAAATCTGGGTATTTGAGATGCTTGCGTGTCCTAAAAGTTCCTGAACAACTCTCAAATCTGCACCGTTTTCTATCATTTTTGTTGCAAAACTGTGCCTGAATACGTGCGGTGTTACGTGTTTTGGTAACTGAATTGCTTCAACAGCACTGTTTATTGCATCACGAACGCTTTTGTTCTGGAGTCTTTTCCCTGTCTTGTTTATAAAGACGGCATTCGGATCAACCGATGTGTTTGGGAATCTTTTTGTAATAAGAGGGCGGGCAGTTTCTATGTACTGGTTAAGAAACTTTTTAGCCCTTTCTGAAACTAAGACTATTCTTTCCTTTGCCCCTTTGCCAAATACGGTAATCTCGTTTTCGTCAAGATTAAGGTTGTTAAAATCGAGTCCGCTCAACTCTGATATACGCATGCCGGTTGCCCACAAAAGTTCAAGTATAGCTTTGTTTCTCAAACCTGCAGGGGTTTCGGTGTTAATACTGTCCAGAAGGTTTGTCATTTCATAATCGGTAAGAAACTTAGGTAAGGCCTTCGGCTTCTTTGGCGAATTAAGATTTTCTGCAGGATTTGCTGACAAATACTGGGTTTTGTGCAGGTATTTGAAGAAGGTCCTTATTGCAGCTATCTTTCTTGCTATTGTTGTCTTTTTGTAGTCAAAACTTTGGATAAAGTAAATGTACTCTCTCAATTTCTGAAAGGTTACCTTTTCCGGGCTCAGATAATTGCACCAGATAAAGAAACTTAAAACATCGGATCGATATGCCTTAACGGTGTGCTCTGAGAAGTTTTTCTCTATACTCAGGTATGCCAGAAAACTTTTTATATATCCATCAAATGTAGTATTTCTTGCCATTATAATTTGAACCCATGTTGTATTTTGTCGTTTACTATTATACAATAAAATAAGAATTTTATCCGGAAAGTATTGAGGTATATTGTATGAACAAGAGAATTTTTATAGGAACCTTAGTACTGTTGTTATCACTTAACAGTACATTTACCTGCGCAACAACTATTGATTTAAACAAAAACATTGCCCAAATCAACAGCTCAATAGAGAAAGCTAATTACAGAGGGGCAGACGATGTTATTTACAGAACCCTGACAGAATACAAGGATAACTATGATGTTCAGGCTTTGGCTGCGGTATCTTGGGCTTTGCAGTCCAAATTGGAATTGGCTCAGGATCAAATTGACAAGTTGAAAAATGTGATTCCTAAAAATTCAAACTTACACTTCGCGCAAGGTGTAGTTTTCTATAAGAGAATAACCTCTTCTAATATGGCTTTCAGAACAAAAGCGGATAATTTATATGATATTGCATACAGAGAATTTAAATATGCAATTCAGCTAGACCCAAATAACTATAAGGCTTACAATGGTCTTGGTGTAATTGAATTGAAGCAAGGAAAAATTGATTCTGCAAGAAATAATATAGAGAAGGCATTGCACTTGTGTCCTAACTATGCGGTAGCATTAGATAATATGGGTACAGTGTACTTGGCTGAGGCAAATGTAGCAAAAGCAGAAGAGTATTTCAAAAAAGCTATTGCTGTTAACCCGAACTCGGCATCTGCATATTATCACATGGCACAGTTAGAGTGTGACAGGGGTAATTATTCAGACTGTTTGACATACTTGAACAAGTGCTTGGCATGGAAAGGGTATTCAAGCTATGCTTACAATTTGAGAGGTGATGCCTTCAGATTACAGGGTAATGAGGCGGCTGCAATCGGTGCTTATAAAAAGGCTATAGAAATCACTCCTGAAAACCTGGCACCTTATGCTAATCTTGCAGCAATTTATGAATCAAGAAAAGATTATGAACTTGCTTTAGATTTATATAAAACTATATTGTCTGTAAATCCTGACTCGGAACAAACTTTGATTAAGATTGCAGATATGTATCTTGAATCCGGCAAGTATGAACAGGCTATTGCCTTCTATGATAAACTTAATAACAATTTGAGAACCGAAGGTGTCAAGGGTCTTGCCTCTGCATACTATGGCTTGGCACTTGAATCAGCAAGCAGAGCAAGTTTCTCTACAGATAAGAAATTGTTAGAGGCTTATGCATATTTGGATAAAGCTATTCAGGCAAACCCTGACGATTTGGAATTATATCTTGCTAAGGCTAAAATATCATCTTTGGTTAATCAGCCGGGTACTTCAGTTGAAACTCTTAACTCTATCATTCAGAGAAAAGGCTGCTGTATTGACGATTATCTGATTAAAGGTGATGCATATTCTGCCTTGAGTGATTACAGATCCGCAGGTATCGAATACAACAGAGCAATGAACGCTGCTAAGACCTTGAACGAAAAATTGTTCCTTGGCGAAATATTTACCTTTAACAAACAATTTGATGAGGCAAAAATCATATTATCTGATTTGCTGAGATACGACAGTACAAATACTATCGCTAAAAACAACCTGGCATACATTAACAAATCAAGAGAATACGCTAATGCTCAGGTTAAGAGTGCTAAGTATTTCAGATTAAGAAACAGCATGTTCTTTGAAAGAGAATATCTGAACAGAGCTTTGAAATCAGATCCATACAATGTAGATGCTAACATTTTAATGGGAAGATTAAATCAGCGTCAGCACAAATATGCCGCAGCATATAATAACTATGCGGTTGTTGTTGCGAAGGCAGCTGATTCAAAAACCATTGACAGATACACAAAACGCTTGAACAAAATGAAAAAGAAACTTGACAAACAGTACGGTGTAACAACTTCTACCACTAATACAAAGATTACACCTGTTGCAAAAACAAACAAAACAACTTCAGAAAAGAAAAGTTTCTTTGGGGCAAAAGCAGACAAAAAAACTGTCAAGAGCGGATCTGCAGTAGATTATTCTCCTAAAGATTTCTCTAAATAGGTTTATGTAGCAAATTTTAATATTCAGCTATGTTAGGATAGTTATGAACATATTTCAGACATTTGAACTGTTTTTAAGAAAACCGTTGAGTATATTGAAAAACGGTCTGGTGAGTATTGTCCACATTAAAGCGGAAAACATGTTTGAAAAGAAAGCGGTCAATGTTGATTTACTCAAAAATAAGGCTCAAATAACTGTCGTTAATAATGAGAAGGTGTATAAGCTTTTAAAGTTGGTTACTTACAGGGCTGCAACCAAAAAGATACCAGTTGAGACCAAAATTAAGTCTGAAACATTATTGGAAATTAACAAATGAAGCATTTAGCCGGAACATTTTTAATAAGTGCGGAAAAGTTAGCGCAATGTCCTGAGTATGTTTTGCCTGAATTTCCTCTGTTGGGAAGATCTAATGTCGGCAAATCATCTTTTATTAATGCTTTGGCAAATAATAAGAAGTTGGCAAAGACTTCAAATACACCCGGGAAAACAAGGCTGATAAACTTTTTCAATTTCTCTGATAAGTTTACGGTTGCTGATTTGCCGGGATACGGCTATGCCAAAATATCGAAAGAAGTTCAAAACCGCTGGCAGAAAAACCTTGAGGAATATCTGCTCAACAGAAAACAAATTGCTACACTTATCCAGCTTGTTGATGCAAGGCATGATGTTCAGAAGAATGATATTCAGATGAGAGAATGGGTTGAGGCTAATGAACTTCCTATTATTACAATTGCAACGAAGATAGATTATGTACCAAAATCAAAAGTGCTGAATGTTGTAAAGAATATTGAAAAGCAGTTTGGCGGGGTTGTTCTGCCTTTCAGTTCTGTTGATTTCAGGTATAACGAAAAGATTTTTGAAACATTATTTGAATATGTTCAGCAATAGTGGTAAATTATTATTTATGGGGAGTGTACTGCCGGTCAGGTAGTTACAAAATATTATTACCATGCTAAAATGTGATAAATAGGAGAGAAATATGAATAAAAAATTAAGTTATATATTGGTTGTCATATTGACCGTTGCAGGTCTGGGTTGTTTTGCGGGTGTAAATAGCAGAATTTCTGCAGTTACCTCTGCACCGCCTGCGCAGACTAAGCCTGTTACCGAAACTCCGGCTCAGGATAAACCTGCAGAAAAGGTAGCAGTTCAGCCTCAGATTCGTTATACAAACACTCTGAATGTTGTTAAGAATCCGAACGGCTATATGAACAAAAGAATTAACTGTATCGCTCGTTTCGACAAATTTGCAACCCTTGGTCTTGATTATAAACCTGCCTTCAGAAGTTCTGAAACCTATATATCATTTTTGATATACAGACCGGATACAGACAAAAATATTCCGTTGCCGGAAATGAAATTATTCCTGAAAAGATCTTCTGCTGAAAAGTTGATTGACCTAAAAGAAGGTGATATCGTTTCTTTTAGCGGTGTAGTGTTTTCATCGGCTTTAGGGGATGTATGGGTTGATGTTGACAGCCTTGGTAAATTGAAAAAATAGTGTGGAGTTATATATGGCAGAGAATAGTAAGGAAGTTTTTTTAGCAATACATGGTCACTTTTATCAACCGCCGAGAGAAAATCCTTGGCTTGAAGCAATAGAGTTGCAGCCAAGTGCTCTTCCATGTCACGACTGGAACGAGAGGGTTAATAATGAGTGTTATGCTCCAAACTCTGTTTCAAAGGTGGTAAATCATGACAATGAAATACTCTGTCTTGTTAATAACTATGAGTATATGAGTTTTAACTTCGGTCCGACACTGTTATCCTGGATGGAAGAGTTTGCACCGTCTGCCTATGAAAGAATTATAAAAGCAGACATAAAAAGTGTTGAGGAGCACAACGGTCACGGTAATGCCATTGCTCAGGTGTATAACCATATGATTATGCCGCTTGCAAATGAGTTGGATAAGCAAACTCAGGTTAAGTGGGGTATAAAAGATTTTGAATACCGTTTCGGAAGAAAGCCTGAAGGTATGTGGCTTGCAGAAACAGCTGTCGACGACGACACCCTCAGAGTTTTGGAAGAAAACGGAGTTAAGTTTACTATATTATCACCTTTTCAGGCAAAAAGAGTCCGTCAGGAGGGTACAAATAACTGGAGTGATGTGGGTTGGGGAAATATCGATCCTGCACGTTCTTACAGATATTATATTAAGTCTGCTCCGGGTAAATTTATCGATTTGTTCTTCTATGACGGTGCTATTTCAAAATCGGTTGCTTTCGACGAGTTGTTAAGAGACGGTCATAAGTTCATTAAGCGTTTAGAAGACGGTATATCTTACGAAAGAAATTATCCGCAGCTTGTTAATATCGCAACTGATGGTGAAAGCTACGGTCACCATACAAAATTCGGTGACATGGCAATGTCATTTGTTATGGCAATGAAGGTAAAAGATTCTCCGTTCAAGGTAACAAACTATGCAGAGTATCTTGAAAAGTACAGAAGTGACTGGGAAGTTGAAATAAAGGATGTATCATCTTGGAGTTGTTCTCATGGCGTTGGCCGTTGGAAAGAGGACTGCGGATGCTCAACAGGCGGTCATGCAGGCTGGAACCAAAAATGGAGAAAGCCGTTAAGAGATGCGATGGACTATCTCAGGGACAGTGTTATGCCTATTGTTCTTGAGGAAGGAAAGAAATATTTCAAGAATGCGGAAGATGCGCGTTATAACTATATAAACGTTATTTTAGATAGAAGTTATACCAATATTAAAAAATTCCAGAGTGAGTATTTCAAATCTGATTTGACTGAAGAAGACAAAGTCAAAGCAATGAAACTTCTTGAAATACAAAGACAGGCAATGTTGATGTACACAAGCTGCGGATGGTTCTTCTGCGAAATCTCAGGTATAGAAACCGTTCAGATTATGAAGTATGCCGCACGTGTTATTCAGTTAGCAAAAGATTTCACTGACAAAGATTTTGAGACAAAATATCTTGATATACTTTCTCAGGCACAAAGTAATTACAAGGAAATGGGTAGCGGCCGTGATATCTATGAAAGATATGTAAGACCGTCTATAATTACCGAAAAACAGATTGTAAGTCTTTGGGCAGTATCTTCTCTTTATCAGGAAGTTGAAGACGAGGAAGATGTATACTGTTATACTATCAAGAAAAAATCTTATAAACGTATTCAGAAGGGTGATTCTCACTTTGTTGTGGGTAATGTTGAAATTCAGTCAAAGGTTACGTTGGAAAAACACAATCTTGTGTTTGCCCTTCTTCAGTACACAGGCGGTGATTTCCACTGTGCTATCAAAGAATATGACAGCGCCTTCTCTGACAGACAGAAGGAACTTATCCGTACCTTTATGATGAATCCGTTAACTGAAATAATTAGAAATCTCGACAGTTACTTCGGAACGGAATACTTCACTCTAAAAGATATCTTTATTGAAGAACGTCGTAAGATTCTGCAAATTCTTATGAAGGAAAAACTCGACGAGTTCGCAAACACTTATGAAGACATTTATAACGAGGGCAAAAGTTCTGTTATGCATTTACAGGCACTCGGGCTTGAAATTCCTAATGAGTTCAAAATTGCTGCCCAATATACTTTAACAAAGCAGTTTAACGAATTGTTTATTGATTCAAACGGATTTATGGATGAAACAGTTATTCAGGCTGCATCGGATATTAACTTTGAAGCTAAGAAGATTGGTATAAAACTTGATAAAACCCCGACGGGTAAAATCTTCAGTAAAAAGGTTTCTCAAAATATCGGGCGTCTGATTTACAGTATGGAATATCAGCAGGCTGAAGTTACCCATGAACTGTTAGACATTATGGATAAATTAGAAATGAACGTCGATATTTCAGATGCTCAAAATCTTTTCTATACAAAGATTGTTGTCAATTTTGAAGATATGATAGAAAACCTTTCGCATCAGGCTGACATGAGTCTGATGGAGCAGCTGTTTGATATCGCAACAAGACTGAATATTGATGTTGATTTTTATAAGGCTAAGTACAACAAAGCAATACTTGAAAAACGTCTGCTTAAGTAAAATCAATTTGTATCCGAAATATACTACCAATTTATGCCTTTTTGTTGTAAACTGTTTATATAGTTTAGATGATAGAGGTGTTTTATGAATAAAAGTCAATCTGTTGGTATGTATATTATCCTCGGGATAATGGTTTTAGCGTTTATCTCAATGCTGTTTACGGGTTCTACAACTCAAACAACGGATGTTTCTTATACAACCTTCATTCAAAAATTAAATGCAGGCGAAATCAAAAGTGTTCAGATTGACGGAAACACACTTGTTGCAATTCCTGTCAAACAACCGGAACAGCCAAAGAAATCATCAACCTATGAGTCTTTGATGGGTGTGTCACAGACTGCACCTACCGTACAGTATAAGGTTACAATTCCTAGCGGAGCAAACCTTATGCCAAAACTTGAACAGGCAAATGTTGATGTGAGCGGTAAAAAACCGAGCGAATCTTCCCAGATGCTCGGACTCTTGGGTTCTTTGATACTGCCTCTGCTTTTCATAATCTTTTTGGTGGTTATGGCAAAGAGTATTCAGGCAGGCGGTTCTCAGGCAATGTCTTTTGGCAAAAGCAAAGCAAAGATGCTTTTAGACAGTAAGGTAAAAACCAAGTTTGAAGATGTTGCAGGTATTGATGAAGAAAAGAAAGAGCTTGAAGAAATCGTTGATTTCCTTAAGCATAGCGAAAAATATATTAAACTCGGTGCTAAGATACCGAAAGGTGTATTGCTTGTAGGTGCTCCTGGTACCGGTAAAACTCTTATGGCAAAAGCTGTTGCAGGAGAAGCAGGGGTTCCTTTCTTCTCAATCAGCGGTTCTGATTTTGTCGAAATGTTTGTTGGTGTCGGTGCAAGCAGAGTTCGTGATTTGTTCGAACAGGCTAAAAAGCATCAGCCTTGTATTATCTTTATCGACGAAATTGATGCTGTAGGCCGTCAGCGTGGTGCCGGTTTAGGCGGCGGACACGACGAAAGAGAACAAACCCTTAACCAGCTTCTTGTTGAGATGGACGGGTTTGATAAAAATACAAATATCATAGTAATTGCTGCAACAAACAGACCTGACATTCTTGATAACGCTTTGTTAAGACCGGGGCGTTTTGACAGACAAATTGTTATAAATAAGCCTGACGTGCTCGGCAGAGAAAAGATTTTGCTCGTTCACGCAAAAAATAAACCTCTTGCAGAAGAAGTTGATTTAAAAGTGTTAGCTAAACGTACACCGGGTTTTACGGGTGCTGATTTGCAAAACCTTTTGAATGAGGCTGCTTTGCTTGCCGCAAGACACGATAAAACAAAAGTTGAAATGCCTGACCTTGAAGAGGCTATCGATAAGGTTATGGCAGGCCCTGAAAAGAAAAGCAGAATTATTTCCGATGAAGAAAAAGAAAACACTGCTTATCACGAAGTCGGCCATGCTCTTTTGGCAAAACTGTTAAAAGGATGCGATCCTCTGCATAAAGTGTCTATTATTCCGCGCGGAATGGCTTTGGGTATTACAATGACACTGCCTGAAAAAGATTACCTTACAATGAAGAAATCTCAACTTCTTGATAGAATAACAATGACATTAGGCGGTCGTGTTGCGGAAGAAATCATATACGGTCCGGATTCTGTTACAACAGGCGCATCTAATGACCTGGAAAAAGTATCGGAACTCGCAAGAAAAATGGTTACCGTATACGGTATGAGTGATAAAATGGGGAATCTGACTTACGGAAAATCTCAGGAACACGTGTTTATGGGACGTGACTTCGGGCATACAAGAGATTTCTCGGAAGAGATTGCTGCTGATATCGATAAGGAAGTTAAAAAGATTATTGATGAAAGATATGCTATCGCAAAAGAACTCCTGAACCAGAACAGAGATATGCTTGATTATATTTCAAAAGCACTGCTAGACAGAGAAACTCTTGATGAGAAAGAGTTTGATGAACTTATGCAGGCTGTTCAAAACAACCGTTCACAGGGGTAAGGGGTAAATGTAATGCAAAAGGGGTAAATTTTACCTATCCCGTTTAAGTAGAGAAAGTTAAAAGATAAAGGAAGATAAAAATGGATGATAAAGAATTAATATTTCAACAATACAGACTGTTTTCAGAACAGAAAGAATGTTTTATAACAAGAAGTTTTGGTATAAACAGATTTTACTTGTGCTTGTGCATAATTTTGCTTATTGCAGTGCAGTTAACCAAGGGAGTAATTTTTGCGTGTAATATTCCGTTGTGTGCATTCCTTGCCGTTGTCGGTTTAAGTACCACAGTTCTCTGGTGGATGAATATGGATGCCTACAATATGCTTATTAAAATCAAGTTTGCAAAGGTTCTTGAAGAAATGGAAAAACAGTTGCCATTCCAGCCGTATGCAGACGAATATAAGGGAATACAGGATTACAGAGATAACAAGAAAATGTTTTTATTCTCTGATATGCAAAAGACATTTGCAGTAATCGTATTTTTGATGTTTTTTGTTGCACTTATAGAAAGTATTATTCCTGTTATAGTCAGATCATTAATATAATGTGGAGTAAAAGCGGAATATAAAATGGGGAGCTTAATTAGAAATATACTTCAGGAAAAGATACTGATTCTTGACGGTGCGATGGGAACAATGATTCAAAAGTATAATCTTTCGGAGAAAGATTACAGAGGTGAGTTGTTTAAGTCATCTGCCGTTGATTTGAAGGGGAATAATGAACTGTTATCTCTGACCAAGCCTGAGGTAATAAAAGAAGTTCATTCGGAATATCTGAAGGCGGGTGCCGATATAATCGAGTGTAACACCTTTAGTGCAAATTCAATTTCTCAAAAAGATTACAATCTTGAAAGTATGGTTGAGGAACTGAACAGGGCATCTGTCCGTATCGCAAGAGAGGTTGCAGAAGAATATTCTACCCCCGATAAACCAAGATTCATTGCAGGTTCGATAGGCCCGACAAATAAGTCAGCCTCCATTTCCCCTGATGTTATGAATCCTGCGTACAGAGATGTTTCCTTTGATGAGCTTGTAGAATGTTACAGTGAGCAGATAAAGGTTTTAGCAGAAGAAGGAGTTGATGTATTTCTTGTTGAAACCATATTTGATACTCTGAATGCAAAAGCTGCGATTTATGCCGTAAGAAAAGTGCTTAATGAGTTAAAGAAAGATATTCCTTTGATGCTATCTGTTACATTGACCGATAAATCAGGCAGAACCCTATCGGGGCAGACACTTGAGGCGTTCTATTACAGTGTTGAATTCGGAAAACCTATGACAGTGGGGCTTAACTGTTCAATGGGTATAGATTCAATGATTCCGTATGTAGAAGAATTATCGGAATATGCAAATTGCGGAATTTCATTGTACGCCAATGCGGGCCTGCCTAACGAGTTTGGCGGGTATGATGAAACCCCGGAACATGTGGCAGAAGGTTATAAATATCTTGCGGAAAAAGGGTGTTTAAATGTAGCAGGCGGCTGCTGCGGTACAACACCTGAACACATCAGAGCGATACATGATGCGTTAAAAGGTATCAAACCAAGAACGTCAGAGTTCAAAAAAAGAACGTTTACTCCTTTCTGCGGACTTGAACCGTTTATATATGACGGAAATCAGAATTTTATAATGATAGGTGAAAGAACAAACGTCACAGGTTCTAAGAAGTTTGCAAGATTGATAAGCGAAGGAAATTATGCAGAAGGGGTAAATATTGCCCGTCAGCAGGTTGAAAATGGTGCAAATATCATTGATATCTGTATGGATTCAGATCTCTCCGATTCAAAGTCAGATATGTGCAGTTTTTTGAATTTAATTGCTTCTGAACCGGATATATCAAAAGTGCCTGTTATGATAGATTCGTCTAACTTTGATGTTATTGAAGCCGGTCTTAAATGTATTCAGTCCAAGCCGGTTGTTAATTCTATCAGTTTAAAAGTCGGGGAAGACAAATTTATAAAAGAGGCCAAAATAATTAAAGAATTAGGGGGCTGTGTCGTAGTTATGGCGTTTGACGAAAACGGTCAGGCAACAGGAGTAGATGACAGGGTTGAAATAGTATCAAGAGCGTATGAGCTTCTTACTGAAAAATGTGGTTATGAACCTACGGATATTATATTTGATTTAAACGTTTTCCCTCTTGCTACAGGTATGAAAGAACATAATAACAATGCCGTATCATTTATCGAAGCTTTGAAAATACTTAAGAAAAAATTCCCGCTGGCATTATTTTCCGGCGGAATAAGCAATATTTCGTTCTCCTTCAGAGGAATGAACAGAATAAGAGAGGCAATTCACACAGTATTTTTGTACCACGCTATCCGTGCAGGTTTAACTATGGGTATTGTTAATGCAGGCATGTTGATGACGTATGATGAAATAGAAGAACCGCTTAAAACGCTGGTTGAAGATGTTGTTCTGAATAAACGAGAAGATGCTTCTGAACGATTATTAGAGTACGCTGAAAAGGCATCTGATGACAACAGACAAGATAATAAAAAAACACAGGAAGAATGGAGAAATCAGCCGGTTGACAAACGTATCCAATATGCTTTGATTAAGGGCAATACGTCCTTCATTGAAGCGGATTTAGAGGAAGCTTTAGGTAAATATACCCCGTTGGAGATAATAGAGGGAATTTTGCTTGAGGGAATGAATATTGTCGGTGAATATTTCGGCTCAGGCAAGATGTTCCTGCCTCAAGTCGTAAAAAGCTCCAGAATAATGAAAGAAATTGTTGATAAGCTTCAGAAAGATTTTGAACAGTCAAAAACCTCCTCAAACATCGGTACTGTTGTTTTGGCAACAGTAAAAGGCGACGTTCATGATATCGGTAAGAATATATTGTCGCTTATATTGGTATGTAACGGGTTTAAAGTTATTGATTTGGGTGTAATGGTTAATTCTTCTGATATATTGGAATCTGCAAGAAAATATAATGCTAATATCATTGCTTTATCGGGATTGATTACTCCGTCATTAGAGGAGATGCAAAAAGTTGCGGAACGTATGGAAAAAGAAGGATTTAAACTTCCGGCACTTATGGTTGGCGGTGCAACTACAAGCAAAAAACATACAGCGATTAAAATTGCGCCAAATTATAACGGACTGGTTGTTCATACAACAAATGCATCCGAAGCGGTTGTTGCTGCTCAAAAAATCGTTATGAAGGATGAAGAGTTTATAAAAGGTGTAAGAGAAGAACAAGAGAAAATAAGAAACGGTTATTCGTAATGAAAGATTTTTTAAAGGATATAAAGAGTAAAGTTTTGGTTTTTGATGGCGCGATGGGAACATCAATTTATTCTAAAGGTGTTTTTGTGAATGCTTGCTATGATGAGTTGAACATGACTAGACCTGATTTAATCTCTGAAATACATAAAGCCTATGTTGATGCGGGCGCTGACGTTATTCTGACAAATACGTTTGGTGCAAACTCGATAAAATTAAAGAAATACGGACTTGCAAACAAATGTACCGATATCAACAGGGCAGGGGTTGAGATAGCGAAAAAAGCAGCAGGTGAAAATGTTTATGTTCTCGGGTCAGTCGGTTCAAGGCTTAAAATCGGTTCGATGATGACATCAGAGAACAAAGATGAGATAGAAAAAAGTTATGAAGAACAGTTATCAGCACTGAAGTCTGCAGGTGTTGACGGAATTATATTTGAAACCTTCTTTGATATTCAGGAATTGCTGTTAGGTGCAAAGATAGCTAAAAAATTAGAATTACCTGTCGTTGCTTCAATAACCCTGAGAAAAGAAATGGAAACTCCGAACGGGCTTGAAATCAAAAAAGCCGTAAAGCTGCTCGATAAGTCCGAGTATGTAGATGTTATAGGTCTGAATTGTTCAATTGGTCCTCACGCTATGTTGAGTGCTGTCAAAAAGGTTATTGATATAATATCAAAACCGCTCGTTGTCCAGCCTAATGCGGGCTCTCCAAAGAAACTTGACGGCAGAATGATTTATATGAACACTCCTGAGTATTTCACGACGTATTGTAAACACTATGTTGAACTTGGGGTAAAAGGTGTCGGTGGCTGCTGTGGAACAGACGAAACCCATATTGCGGATATGGCAAAAGCAATTAAGGCTGTAAGCTCAACTAAAAAACATTTTGAAGTGGTTAATAAAAATGTGGTGGAAGAAAACGACATAATAGTTACTCCTACCGTTGAGAAAAGTAATTTTGCAAAGAAGTTGTTTTCAAATGAACACGCAACAACGATAGAAATAACTCCGCCAAGATCTATTGATTTATCTGAAGTTATTAAAAAAGTTGAAATGTGTAAGAAGGCCGGAATTGATGCAATAAATATTCCTGACGGCCCGAGAGCAAGCTCAAGAATATCACCTCTTGTGACGGCATTAATGATAGAAAAACAAACAAGTATGGAAACCATTCTGCATTATTGCTGCAGGGACAGAAATCTTATAGGTATGCAGTCTGATTTGCTGGGCGGATTTGCAGGCGGTTTGAAAAATTATCTGATAATAACGGGAGATCCACCAAAGTTAGGGAATTATCCTGATGCTACGGCAGTCTTTGATGTTGATGCTGTAGGACTTACAACAGTTGTGAATAATCTAAACCATGGTGTTGATATTGCGGGAAATGTTATTAATCCGCCGACTTCAATTCTTATTGGTGTAGGTGCAAATCCTTGTGCACTGGACATTGATAAAGAGATAAAGCATTTAGAAAACAAAATCAATGCAGGGGCAGAATACGTAATTACTCAGCCTGTGTTTGATACTGAGGCTTTATTGCGGTTTATGGACAAGTTTGAGCAGGTAACTAAAAAGAGTCTGCCAATACCGCTTGTGGCAGGTATTTGGCCATTGGTTTCTTACAGAAATGCTATGTTCTTAAAGACTGAGGTGCCGGGCGTTGAGGTACCTGATTCCGTAATAGAACGTATGGAAAGGGCAAAAACAAAAGAGGACGGAATAAAAATCGGACTGGAAATAGCTGTTGAAATGAAAGAAAAGTTATCAACCTCAGTTCAGGGGTATCAGGTCAGTGCTCCGTTTGGAAAAGTTGACCTTGCAATTTCTGTGTTGAGTTAAAGTATTAACCAATGTAACAATTTTTGAAATTTTGACATTTTTGTGTAAATTTTTGTAACAAAATTGCGGACAATCACGTTGAAATTCATCGTCATACTAAGGATTAAGCCAAAGACTTTTTAAATGTGCAAAACACTTGTCACCACTGCATTTACCCCAAATATTAATGTTTGTAACGATATCGACGTGAACGTTAAAGTTTACGTCTATTAATGACGTAGATATAAACGTTATAACAATTGCCAATTCTGGCAAAACCTAGGGAAAATAAAGGAAACAAACGAACTATGGGTATGTCGTCATCACAAGCTAGATTATTGAATCTGACTGCAAGAATGCACCAGATTGAATACAAAGCTGCCAAACTGGAGGCTCA
>JAILHQ010000015.1 GCA_024695725.1 Cyanobacteria bacterium RUI128
TGACGGTGCATTGATAAGTGGTAGTGGTTCATATAGTGCTTTTGTTGATTATATTGCAAGTATCTATGATGCAAGTGCAAATTATTTCTGTTCTGAAAATGACTGGCAAACTGCGGTCAATACTTATGGTGTATGTGGTAAATTTGTTTATAATAGCACAAATAACACAGTAAGATTACCTAAATATGGCAACCAAATATATACAAATGGTGTTGCACCAGTTGTCGGTAATGGTATATCTCTAGGTTTAACTGACGGCACAAATGATGCCGCAATGGGTTACCTTACGTCATCTTATGCAAGACTTTTTACTTCGGTTGATAATTTTGGCGGTGCTGTTGGTTCTACAACTCCAAGTGGTGCTAGTGGACTAACCAATCTTAAAACGATTGGTGTGACGACAGACAAAACCAAATCAGGGCTTATAGCTGACCTTATAACACTTGACGGCTATTACTATATTGTCATAGCAAACTCAACAAAAACAGAAATAGAAGTTGATATTGACGAAATCGCAACTGACTTGAACGGTAAAGCAGACAAAGATTTATCTAACTGTACAAAGCCTTACGTAAAATACACCTATACCAATACAACAAGCGGATATATAGTATTTTCAAATAAGTTCTGTATTCAGTGGGGCAGAAAAGCAGTAACAGCAAACACGGCTAATATCGGAATAGACCTTAACCTTACAATGGCAGATACTAACTATAACACTGATACTACGTGTTATTACAACGCTAACTATTCGAGCAGTAATTCAAACTGTAATTATAACTCTGCGGCGACTTATGCGGCACACTTGTCAAGTACGTTGACAAGTTCAAAAATCACAGTTGCTTACGCTTATTCGGGTTACACAATTTTGTGGAAAGTAACGGGTTATATCAGTGACAGTCAATTTACAAGTTTAGGGGGTTAATTATGAGTTATGAATTATTGAAACCATATACCGTACCTGAAAAAGTAGATTTTATCTCTTTTCACAACGGTCAAAACGACAGAGAGATATTTGAAAATGACGTGGCACTTTATGCACTCGAACCTGACGAAATGGTTAAAAACGGCGAAATTGTTGTTAACCCTGACTATGATAAAGAGGTTTTAGGGCGTGCAAAAGCAGACAAAATAGAAGAAAACGACACATTGAGAGATACCGCTTTATTAGGCGGTGTAACCTATAACAACGTGTTGTTTGATAGCGATACAGACCAAAAAACAAACCTTATCGGAACAATAATGTTGATGTCAGATACGGACACTGTTGTTTGGTACGGTATGGATAATCAGGGGTTGTTATGTACTAAGGCTGATTTAATGGAAATAGGCGGACTTATAACAGAGTTACATTCATTCTGTTGGCAGAATAACGCATTTATCAAAGAACAGATTGAACAGGCTGGCAGTATCGCTGATTTGGAAAATATTGAGATAAAATACATGGAGGCTGATGATGAAGATTCTTAATAAGATAGTTGAATTTTTTATAAAAACGAAAAAATCCGTACAAGATATAAAAGACAGAGTAAACAGATTTGTTCTTGAAAATAAAGAGCAAATAAAATTGTTAATGACCATATTAGAGGTGATATTTCCGGTCGGAACAGGTGCAAAAAAGATGGCGTGTGTCGTCGGGAATATATGTTCCGCTCTCGGTTACGGCGAGTCTGACGTTGTTTCTCAATATGTGGAAAATAAATGTCAGGAGGTGTACAACGAGTTTAAGTCAAGCTTGTAGAGGATGAACTATACATTATTAGATAAACAAATTGAGTTTATACAGATACCACATAGTTTTCCGTTAGATGTTGCGATTTATCAGGGAGGTTACGGCAGCGGAAAAACCTGGTGCGGGGCACTGCTTGGGATAATGCTCGCAAGAAAATATCCCGGCTCAAGAGGATTGGTTGGGGCAAAAGAATACGAACTCGTCAGGAAAACGACTTTAGTTACATATCTTGAACACCTTGAAAATTTGGGCTACAGAGAAAATACCCATTATTTTTACAACAAGGTTGATAAGATAATAAAATTTAAGAACGGTTCGGAAATTTTGTTCTCAGCCTTTGATGATCCCGAAAAATTTAAGTCCCTGAACCTGCATTGGGCAGAAATAGAAGAGGCATCCCAAATAGACGACTCTTCTTTTAAACAGTTATTGGGACGTCTGAGAAATACCTACAGGGGTGATGGCTGGAAAGATTTCAGATACAGACTTTTCGGTCATACTAATCCGCAGTCTGACAAAGGCTGGATATGGAAAAGGTTTGTCGAACAGAAGAGGGAAAATTACCGTCTGATTATCGCACCTACAACAAATAACATTTATTTACCCGAACATTTTATAACGTCTTTAAAAGAAAGTTTTGATGAAGATTATTATAAGATAAACGTGTTGGGCGAGTTTGGAGATTATTCAAACGGGCTTGTTGTCAAAGGTTTCGATAATGAAAATATTAAACATTTCAGGTATTCGCCCGATTTGCCTCTCCATATAACGTGTGACTTTAACGTTGATCCGATGTGTTGGGAGCTTGCGTATACAGATAATGAGAATGTTTGTTATTTTGATGAAATAGTTGTTGAAAAAACGACCACATCCCAATGTATTCAGGAATTTTTAAGACGTTATCCGAACCACAAATCGCAGATTATCATAAACGGTGATGCATCCGGAGATAACAGAACCTGCCAAAGCGAATACACCAATTATGCAATAATAAGGCAGGCACTCTATAACCATGGCTATGAAAGAAATCAGGTAAAATTCCATCTGAGGGATTATAACCCTCCGATTCTGAACAGGATAGCTGCGTTTAACGCAAAGGTGAAAAATACAAACGGAGAACGCCATCTTTTTGTTGATGACAGAAGGTGCAAATGGCTTATTTATAACATTTATAATCTGAGTTTTAAAGAGGGAACAAGTATTGTTGATGTGCCGACTTTTTCTCAGATAAAAAATAATCGTGAAAGCAAGTTTCTGGAACATCCGTTCGATGCGGCAAGTTATCTGACGGAATATTATTGGCGGATAAAATAATTTTAAAAGCGTGCGGTTTTATATTGAAACTGTACGCTTTTTTGTTTTGATTAAACCTGAGTATAACAGATTGTAAATGGAGGAGGCGAATATAGCAAATTTTGCGAAAAATTTTACTTTATTAGAACATAAGGTTAATGTGAAAGGAAAATTGTTATGTCAACAATCGGAAATTATGGCGGGACGATTACAGGTACAGCTGTCGGGTTAGGTATTGGCGGAGTCGGTGTATATGCCGGTAAAAAAATTATGAAGAGTGTTGTTAATGATATGGCTCAGTTAAAAGGTGCATCCATTGCGGAGAAACGTAATTTCCTTGCTAATTTGGGACCACATAAAGGTACTGTAAGTAAACTTGTCAAGGAAAGTGTTGAAGCCTTCAAAAATCCGAAAGTGATGGCAAAAGGTATTGCAAAACTTGCATTAGTCGGTGCAGCTGTCGGCTTGGCAGTTGATTTGATAAGACGTGCACATAATAAAAAAGAATGCTAAATTTCTAAAATAAATTCATAAAAAAGCGGTCATTGACCGCTTTTTTTATTACATTTTTTCCGGTGCCGAAACCCCGAGAATATCAAGTGCATTTTTCAAAACGGTTTTAACCGCATAGATTAAACGCAGTCTTGATTTCATTAAATCTTTATCTTCGCAAATAACTCTGTTTGAATTGTAGAAGGAATGGAATTCCCCTGCCAAGTCCTGAACGTATCTGCATATTGTATAAACTGCTCTTGTTTTTGCGGAATAATCTATCATAGACTTAAATTCTTCCAGCTTGAGAATTAAACTTTTTGCTGTTGGAACAGCCTTAAGCATCGCATCCGCATCAAAACTTTCCAAAGTAGATTTGAGCTCATCTTCTGTCATTGGTGCAGGAGATGTTTCCCCTGTTTCGGCGTTAATTTTTTCTTTAATTGCGTTTCTTAAAATTGAGCAGGCTCTTGCGTGTGCGTACTGAACATAGAAAACAGGGTTTTCGTCGGTAGAGCGTTTAGCAAGCTCAATATCAAAATCAAGAGTAGTGTCGATACTTCTCATTGACATCCAAAATCTTGTTGCATCAACTCCGACATCTTCTATAAGTTCGTCAAGTGTTACCATCTTGCGACGTTTGCCCATTCTGACTTCTTCCCCGTTAATAATAAGGTTAACTAGCTGACCCAAAAGGATTTCCAGTTTGTCGGGATCACCGCCTAAGGCCTCAATTGACGCTTTTACTCTTGCAACATATCCGTGGTGGTCTGCACCCCAGATATTGATAAGTCTGTCAAACCCTCTTTCAAGTTTATCCATATGGTAAGCAATATCAGCCGTAAGATACGTGTTAGCGCCGTCAGCCTTCTTCAGGACTCTGTCCTGATCATCCCCGTATTTTGTGGTTTTGAACCATACAGCGCCATCCTGCTCATATAATTCGCCTTTATCCTTTAAGGCGTTAAAGCATTTATCGACTTTTCCCGATTTGTGCAAATCAAGCTCAGAATAGAACTTGTCAAAGTGCACTCTAAAGTTTTCAAGTAACTCTCTCTGAACTCTTTCCATATATTCTTTTGCATAATCGGATAAAACCTGTATATCATCTGTCTGTTCGTGTTCTTCTAAAAACTTTTTCGCTACCGGAATGAGGTATTCCCCGGCATAATAATTTTTTCTTTCTTCTTCGTCTTCAGGGAAATCAACTTTTTCCCCAAGTTCCTGCTTAATTCTTATGTTTAAAGAACGGCCTAATTTCTGAATTTGGCTCCCTGCATCATTAATATAAAATTCCTGATAAACATCGTGCCCGTAGAATTTAAGGAGATTAGCAAGAGAACTTCCCATTGCAGCCCATCTGCCGTGCCCGATATGGAAAGGACCTGTCGGGTTTGCCGAAACGTATTCAAGATTTATTCTTTCTTTCTCTATTCTGTCAGGTTTGCCGAAATCTTCTTTTTTATCCATAATCTCTTTTATTACACCTGAGAGAACTTTGTCTGTAAGTTTAAAGTTGATAAAACCAGCAACAACACTTGTTGTATAGTTTTCTGTCGGCAAGTATTTAACGATAGCGTTTGCAATCATCGGCGGTGCAATTCTTGCAGAACGCGCAAGTGAAGATACGTTTACCGCGAAATCCCCAAATTCTGCGTTCTTTGGTTTTTCTGAGGTGATGTTAACTTCATCGCCTGCACCCATCTGACCCAGTTCGTTATTCTCAATGGCACTCTTAATTGCCTTCAGTGTGTCGTTTAATACTAATTCTTTAAACATTCTTCTTCCTCTCTAAAATCTTTAATGTAAATATTATAAAACAAACAAAAAGGGGGGTAAATTCTGGGGGTAAATGGGGGGGATTGGGGGAGGGTTAGGGTGGAGGTTTCCATATTTACCCCTGATAAACAATAATTTTTCTTTACAAACGCTTGATAATAAACGTTGATATTTTAGAATTGATTTATGAGGAAATGGAGTGAAGATCTCCAACTGTGCCGCAGCCGTAAAAGTCGGAATACTCAAGGTTAGCAGGGTTTCGTTGCAAGGCTCTGCCCGAATTGAAGGATAGCAACTATCAGGGGTAAACAGGAATATGTAATATTCCGTATTGTTAACCCGAAGGGAATAAAGAGGTAAAAGTGACAACAGCCGTATCATCAGTAGGTGGCGTAAAAGCAGGTTTATGTCCTCACGGGCTTCCGCCGGGAGCGTGTCCTATATGCTCGGGTATGGGCGGAGGATCGAAGGTTCAGACTGCAGACTTTACTGCAAAACCGGGTGAAATGAGCTGGAACGAGTGTGCCGCTATCGGTGCCTTTTTACGTCATCTGAAAGAATCTCAGCAGGCACGACAGAACGATTATCAGCAAAGATTAATCAATATCGCACAGTTTGAGGCTAATATGGCAAAGTCGGCTGAAAGGCTTAATCAGTTTATTCAGACTATGAGCCAGCATACCCTTACAAAACCACTTGCACTGGTTGCGCAGAAAGTGCTTTTGCCTGTTGTTCAGGCAATGAAAGATTTGCCTGTGAATGTTATGCAGACGGTTGCAAATCTGACCGCAAAATTAGCAGATATTTCTGATAAACTGACAGCTGTTTACGGTGAATTAAAAGCCGCAATAAGCAAGAAGGTGTCTGAATTTGCCAAGGCTATTAAAAAGAAAATTAAATCAATTTTTGAAATCTTCTCTGCTGATAATGAAGAGGATGAAAATGAAGTAATGATAGCATTTGAAAAACACCTCGACAAGCTCAAAGGCTTGCTCGAAAAAATCTCTGACAGACTGAAAAAAGAGGTTGAGCAAGAGGTCGAAGCAACCGACAAAAAAACAAGAAAGAAAAAAGCAGCTTAATCAACAATCAAAAACAAAGGAAATTTTATGATAATTACAAATGATATGGAAAGCCAACGAATAAAAAGAAATTTGACACAGACTCAGAAAAAAGTCGCTGATTCTGTCAAAGAGGGTGTTTTGGTTAATTCAAATTTACCTCTGAGCGAATCATATAACTCTCTTTTGATTGCCGATACAGTAGAGTTACCTGATAAGTTGTACGAAAGAAATACAAGAAAAGAAAAAGGTCTTTTGCCGATAGCAGGTGCAACAGTAGGTTTTATGGCTGTTCTGACAGGTGTAACAGGTCTTATTGCAAAGTCATCAAAAGATGCTGTTGATGTTGATTTGGCCAAAAAATTACCGTCACTGACACGTAACGTCTGTATCAACAAAGAAATCGATCAGGCTATTTACAGACTTGTTGCTAACCCTAACAAAAAGACTGCTATGGCTGCTGCAGGACTCGGTGTTTTGAGTTCAATGGCGTTTATGGGAAAAACCTTCTGTGAAGGGTTCAGAGATGTTTGGGTTAAGAAGAAGGAAGCAGATATTCAGAAAGATTTGCAGGAAAATTTAATCTCTGTAGAAACTCAGTCCTTCTCGGGTAAGATGCAGATTATCAGAAGTATGTTATCTGACAAGGCAAAAGAGTTTAACGGTGCCTTAACCCCTGAAAATCAGAACGCATCAAAGAGCAGTTTTAACAGCCATCAGATAAGTTTCAAAAACAGGGATAATTCGGCAACCAACCTAAGAAATAATTTTGAGGGCAGACCTCGCAGTAATGAGCCTAAGGAAAAGAGCGGATTTTTGAAGAATTTAGGCTATCTTGCTCTTGGTGTAGTATCAACGCTGGCAATAGTCGGTTTGGGCTTTACTTCAATGAAGAACCTGCGTGCAAGTAACAACGAAATGAAACGTGGTCTGGATAAAGTCAAAGGTGTTATCGGTGAAATTGCTGATAATATGCACAACCGTGATGCTCAACAGATGGGTGAAGACGGTTATAATATGGCTAACAAAATAGATAAGGATAAAATATCTAATCTGTTTGTTGATATTCAGGCAGATTCTGATTTTGTCACAGCCACTGCAGAACGTATGAAATGGAATAACGAAGAAGAAAAACAAAAATATATTGCAGATAATATCTTCAACATAAACAAATCAACCGAACGTGCAAACAGTGCTCTGGGCGGTTCGGGACAGGACAGAAATACCTTCTATTCACACGTTTCTGACTATAAGGCATTTTTCTATAACTGGCTTATCGATTCAAAGAATGAGCAGTTTAAAAACCTGTTCTTCGGGATAACGGGTGCGACCGCAACGGCTTATTTAGGTGAACTTTCAATAGGTGCGGTAAAGGATGTTCAGGTTAAAAAATATAATGCCCAGACAGAGTTAAACCTTCAAAAACGACTTGTTTCAACAGAGTTGAGAAACTTTAAATCGAAAAAAGATTCTTCGATTCAGCCGTTATGTGACGAGTTTTACAGACAAAAGAGAAACGGAAAATCGAATGATGAATTAAAAATTGTAGCAGATGGTATCTTAAACGAAATCAAGAACGGTGCGCCGTACGTATACAGTTAGTAATCAGTGAGTATTAAACAGTGAGTAGTGTTAGTAATATTAATGTTTCAATGCCGACATCTGACCGTAACTATTGTAAGTTTGACGGAGTTAAGGTGTTGTATTATCTGAGCAAAAAAGAAGATGCGCTTCCGCTTATTGACCAAACTCTTAAATCAACAAATGATGAAAAAGAGGTTTGTGAGGCATTGTATATTGCAGACAGACTTATCGAAAACGGTGTAAAGGGTGTGGATAAGATGTATCCGACTTTTGCACGTTTTAACGATACAAAGTCTCCGAATATCCAGACTTTTCTGGCCGGAATTTATCGTAAAACAAAAGTCCCTGATGCTTTCGGGCCTCTTTGGAAAATGCTTATCCAAAACTCGATTAATCAACCAAAAGAGCCGCAGCTTTTTGACCCTAATGAAGAAATCGGCGGTGCTATTTTAGAATATATGGCGTAATCTTATATCCCGTATTTGCCTCTCATTGTCTGAATGAAGTTCTTAACAGAACGGTCATAAGTTCTTTCGCCTGCTGCAGTAAAGAAACAACCCGGAATTTCATCGTTTTCTCTGTGGTGTCTAACGCAGTCGCAACAAGTCCCTCTGTTGCTGCATGAGGTGTATGTACAACTGCATCCGATTTTGTTTTCTTCTTTTTTACATTCCATTTTTATTCCCTTTCAAATATACTACCTATTTATATTAAAATTTATCCACATTTACCCCCCTCCCTTAGCAAAAATGCATCCGCAGTAGTTTTGGCGGTAGAGGTTTAATTCTTTTGAAATTTTGTTTGTTTTCAAGAATCCGTCTTTCTTCTTAAAATCTATTCCGAGAAACTTAAGCTCGTATTCTTTTGCAATGGTTTCGCCAACGGTACAAAGGTTTTTGAAGTTCTTATGCGGACTGATTATCATAGAGGTTGTAAATATATTTACCCCCAATTCTTTTGCTTTTTGAGCCGTTTCTTTTAGTCTGAGCTCAAAACATTTTATACATCTCGCTCCGCCTTCAGGTTCGTTTTCAAGTCCTTTTACATAATCAAGGTAAACCTGAGGGGTATAGGGTTCGACTATAAGTTCAACCCCAAAGTGGTCGCAGAGAGTCTTTTCTGCTTCTAATCTGTGGTCATATTCTTCTTGTGTGTCAAAATTATTATTGCAAAAATAAACCGTCACATCGTATCCCATTTCTTTCAGTAAAGTAATCGGATACCCCGAGCATATCGCACAGCAGGCATGTAATAATAATTTTTTTGTTTCCATAGTCATATCCTGATTATTGAGTACGATTTTTAAGAATAATATCTTTCAGTTCGTAATATGCTTTTGCTCCGAAATAGCGGTTCCCGTTTATTATAATGTTAGGTGTTCCGTCAAGCCCCAGAGATATTGCATCATCTATGTCTTTTCTTATTTTATCACGAGTTTGGGGTAAATAAATATCCTTTTTGAACTTAACCGTATCAAGTCCTAATTTTTCTGCAAGTGCGAGAGCCTCTTTATCATTTTTGGGCTGATTCTCATATAGTGCGGTTGCCATATCCCAATATTTTCCCTGGTTTTCTGCAGCTATTGAGTACCTTGCCATTCTGCAAGCGCCCTTGTGCATCTGAGTTTCAAGATACGGATTACACTCTGTATCAAGAGGGAAATGGTGGTGTATTATAATCACGTCTTTGCACTCTCTGACAAGCTTGTGCAGCATAATGTTATATGAATAACAAACAGGACATACAAAATCTGAATACAAATCAACCTTTAATTTTCCTTCAGGGTTTCCCAAAATATTCCCGCTGATTTTATACGGGTTATGTTTCATAAACATATAATGTTTAATTGACTGTTTTTTTGATGCAAACGGCATTTCTGTCGTTGTGTAACCAAGGAACAGACCGATAATTATTACGGCTGTAATAAACGGAACTGTTTTTTCTCTGACGCCCGAGATAAAATCAGCAACGCTGTCTTTTACACTCTTTACGACCCCGCCGTTTTTAAAATCTGTAGAGACGATACCGATTGCAAGATTTATAAAATATGTCACAAAACACAATATACAAATTTTACCTATCTGAAAAATGCTTGTTATAGCCAAAACAATAGAGATGGCGAACGAAATCAGTCCGAGGGCTGAGATATAGGAAGACGGGTTTTTAAAAACTTCCAAAACCCCGAATATCTTTTTCCCGCCGATACTGATATTTTTAAGGGTATCAACGTGCAAAAGCATAAGGATAAAAAAGTACAGAACAAAACCCCAATAGGTAAGCGGAATACCTAAGAAGACGGCTTTTGAGGTCTGTGCGACACTGTCACAGTCCACAAAACTGTTCATATTGCAAAAACTCGGCTCGGCATAGGGGTTGTAATTTGCCTGATAATATACAACCGCCAATTCTATACAGCACAGTATTCCGAGTATTGCAAGTCCGTTTAAAATTTGTTCTTTTTTCATATTGTTTTATTCTAATACTAAGTTGTAACTTTATCAATCGGGAGCCTGAAGGTAAAAGTTGAACCCCTGCTTATTTCTGATACGACCTGAATATCGCCGCCGTGTGCATTTGTAATTATTTTACACAGAGGAAGTCCTATTCCCGAGCCGATTTGATCTTTTTTATTTGTGCTTACCTGAGTAAATAAATCAAAGATTTTATCGTAATCGGTTTCTGCTATACCTTCACCGTAATCTTTTATCTCAAAACAAAAGAACCTTTTATTCAGGTAGGTCATAATCTTTACGGGCTTGTTATCGCTAAATTTCAGGCTGTTTGAAATAAGGTTGTAAACAAGTTGCTTAAACCTTGTGTAATCGGCGCAGATGTTGTTATAAATCAGGGTATATTTTATGTCTTTGTTGTTAAAGCTTTCGATAATTTCTTTTATTGTTTCGCCTGAATTAAAGATGCTGTAAGACAATTTAATCGGTTTTTGGTGAAAGGTTGTAATATCAGAGATGTTTTGTACCAGAGAAAGCAGGTGTTTCGAACATTTAAGAATATTATCCGAATAGCTTAAAACCTTTTCGTCATCTGTCCTGTATTGTATAAGCTCACCAAAACCCGTTATTGAATTTAGCGGGGTTTTGAGTTCGTGAGTCAGTTTCGCAAGCGAAAGGTAAACCCCTTCCCATATATCATTTTTCTCTTTTTCAAGTTTTCGCACTTCACAAAGAAGTTCATCTTTTGTCAGCAATTCCATTATTAGATATTAACCCAATAACTGTTGTTTGTTTATTGCTCTGTTGGCTAATCTTATGCCTGTTTCTTCTCTTTCATTTTGTTTGCGACATGGATGCCTAATGCAACACCGCCGGATACGGCAGCAGCGATTCCTGCGTATGTACTCCAGGCCTTCAGGTAGTTAGTACCCAGTTTTGTAAGTACGTCTTTCGGTAAATGTTTAGCCGCAGCCTTAAGTCCTCTTATACTTGCGAGTCCTTCTTCAGCTAACATCGGAATGTATGTTGCAAGTGTGAGCTTGCCTGCGTTGTCTGAGATAAAGTCCAAAGTCTTTTCAAGTTTTCCTTTTTGCTCCTGCGGTTTATCTTTATCTACCTTGTGTAAAAGTCCGACTGCCAAAAATACAGGGGCTAACAGTGAAACCCCGAACGGAGTTATTGCTCTTGATTTCTGTAAACCTTTTGTAAACCAGTTCCCGTTTTTGTTCATCGAGTGCCCGAGTTCGTGGTAAACGCTTGAGTAAAGATTTTTTGAGTTTACAACGATTTCATTTGCTTTAGGGAAGAAGGCGGCATTTGCACCTTCTTTGAAGGTTTCAAAATAATTTGAACCCAGTCTTCTGCCGAAGGCGTGGCTTTGAGAGGCTTCGGTTTCAATAATTTCACGTAAATGATTCAGGCTTTCAGGTGTATTGTCAATAAAATTAAGTTTTACGCCTTTTGCTTTGAGTCCTGATTCTTCAAGTATTTTGCCTGCGACTTGCTTTGTTCGTTCAAAAGTATCTGCCTCAGGCATAAAATCTTTCATGTTTTCAGCAAGATCCCTTGCGCCATCCGGTGTAAGTTTTTTTAAGGAATCATACAGCGCGTACGCAGGAGTTGCAAGACCTATGCCTGCACCTGCTAAATCTGCTTTAATATCCTGTTTTGTTACTTTTTTTACAGGCCGAATATTTTCAGCCGGCTGAAGATTATGTGTTCTTGCAATTTGTGAAAAATTTGATAACCCTGAAACCATAGTTAAACCCTTGACACACTACATTTAATTAAACGAACATCGTACAGAAAATTTGCTATTATATGAATAAAATTTTACATAATAACTCTTGCGGAAGACAACTCTTCCGTTATGTTTTGCTTATATTTTGTTTTTATCTAGACCTGCATTTCTTTTTCAAAACCGAATAATGAACTTACAGATTCATCATCGTGAATACGTGATATAGCCTGAGCAAGAAGAGGTGCAACCGAAAGTTGCGTAACATTAGACGGCAAATCTTCCTGGCGCCATGGAATCGTGTTTGTTATGATACATTTTTCGATAGGTGCATTTTGTATTCTTTCTTTTGCAGGACCTGAGAATATAGCGTGTGTTGCTGCAACATATATAGCTTTTGCACCATGTGCTTTAAGTAATTTTGCAGCCTCTGTAATTGTTCCTGCTGTGTCGATTAAGTCGTCAAACATCATACAAACTTTACCTTCGACATCACCAATAATGTGTGCCGCAATAGCTTCGTTGTGTTTGTCTCTTCTCTTATCGATAATAGCCAACGGACAGCCAAGATGTTTTGCAAATACTCTTGTTCTTTTTACACCGCCTGTATCAGGGCTGACTGCAACCATATCATCCAAATTAATGTCTAAACCTTTGATGTAATCAGTGATAATAGGAGTTGCATAAATGTGGTCAACAAGGATATTAAAGAAACCCTGAATTTGACCTGTGTGTAAATCCATTGCCAGAACTCTGTCAGTACCGGCAGTAGTTAACAGGTCTGCAACAAGTTTTGCAGTGATAGCTTCACGTCCTGAAGTTTTTCTGTCTTGTCTTGCATAACCATAGTAAGGGATTACTGTGGTTATTGTTTTGGCACTTGCTCTTTTAAAGGCATCAATAATGATAAGCAATTCCATAAGATTTTCGTTTACAGGGTTGCATAACGGTTGAATGATAAATACATCATCGCCTCTGACACTTTCTTTAATCTGTACATAAATTTCGCCGTCAGCAAAATTCTTAACAACCATTGGGCCGACTGTTGTTCCGAGGTGATTTGCGATTTCCTGAGCTAATTCGGGGTTTGAGCGTCCTGAAAACAATTTGATGTCATGTGTCGGGTTTACTGCTCGTTCCAGCTCGGAATATGTCATTTCCATTACCATTATTCTTTAATCCCTTTCTTTGAGGCAAAAGTTAGAATCAACTTCCACACAAAATATAAATCGATTTACCTAATTATTGTAATACTAAAATAACTTTTCTGTCATGGGTTTATTACAACATGTTAAGGCTTGAACTCAATAAAAAAGAGGCTGTTCATAAAGAACAACCTCTCTTTTTTGTTAAATAAAATAATTACTTAACTAATTCTTTGAATTTCTTACCAGCTGAGAAAGCAGGAACTGTCTTAGCAGCAATCTTCAATTCAGCACCTGTTTGAGGGTTTCTGCCAGTTCTAGCTGCTCTCTTACGAGCTTCAAAAGTACCAAAGCCAACTAAAGTAACTTTCTTTCCTTTAGAAACTGTTTTTTCAATAGTTTCTAATGTAGCTGATAAAATATCAGAAGCTGCTTTTTGAGATACGCCAGCTTTTTTTGAAATTTCCTTTACTAATTCGTCTTTGTTCATAATAATCTCCTTTTCTACTATACAGTAGTGTTAGCAATAAACACTAAACTCTCTACAATTTCTTATTATACACATGTTTCTTATATTTGCAAGAGGGTAAATAGTTAAATTTTGGTAACTATATAGAATGTTACACTAAATCAGTCTGAAATGCCGATAGGCATATTGTTTAGGCTGATTTTTGTTTTTGGGTTAGATCACATACCGATAAAAGTCCAGTAAAATATTGTGTGAGGGAAATTTATCTTTCACACTAATTATTAAGAAATACGTCTCAAACCCTCTCCACGAGGGTGATTGCGTCCAAATTTGACGCGCACGAAGGGTATTATAAAGGTATGGAAGATAGATTTGACCTACAATTTAATAAGTTCACTTCTCTGTATGACTTACTTGAAGCATTTCCTAACGAAACTGCTTGTATTAAGTATTTAGAGAAAATTCGTTGGAATGGTAATGTTGTAAGTCCTTTTGATAAAACTTCAAAGGTTTATAAATGCAAAGGGAATAAATATAAATGTAAAAACACAGGTAAATACTTTAATGTTAGAAAAGGAACAATGTTTGAATCTTCTAATATCTCTTTAAGAAAGTGGTTTATGGCTATTTACCTAATTACCTCTCATAAAAAAGGTATTGCCTCATTACAGTTATCAAAAGATATTCGTATTACTCAAACTTCTGCTTGGTTTGTTCTTCATAGAATTAGAAAATGTTTCCAATTTGAGAATGATAATATCCTCAATGGGAAGGTAGAAATTGACGAAACTTATATCGGCGGTAAGAATAAAAACAGACATGCTGATAAAAAAGTCCCTAATGCACAAGGTAGAAGTCTTAAAGATAAAGTTGCAGTTTTAGGTATGGTTGAGAGAAACGGAAAAGTCAATGCAAAAGTCGTTCCAAACACTTCTGCTGATACTTTAACAAAAGAGATTATTAAGTGTGTTCGTGATTCTGCAAACATTTACACAGACGAATATTTAGGATATAACCGTATATCTCAATTTTATCTTCATGCTATCGTTAGACATAAGTTAAGTGAATATGTTAATGGTGAAGTATTTACTAATAGTATAGAGGGTTTTTGGTCTTTGGTTAAGAGAGGTTTAATCGGTATTTATCACTTTACAAGCAAAAAACACCTCCAAATATATTTAGACGAATTTGTTTTCCGTTTCAACACGAGATACTATTCTGAAACGGATAGATTTGACAGACTCTTAACTAATATGACGGTTAGAACTCGATATCAGGATTTAGTGGCTGCTTAAATTTTTAAAATATCATATTTTATGAGATTATATAAAGCATCCTGCAATTCCTCTGAATAAACATCATTGTTTGCTAAAAAGTCATGAGCCAAGTCCCATATTCCACCTGCATAAGACTCATCTTCCAATTCATCTGAATCAGTCCAATATTCAGTTCCGTTATAATTTACCGTGGGCAAATCATATTCTTCTCCATCAATCTCTATAAGTGTTTCATTGATTTTTTCATTAATTTGTCTAATATCCATATTAAAACCTTTCTTAAAAATATGTTCGTATATTTTAATTAAAAAATTCAGAAACGATTTTTAATTAAGATAAAGAGAGATAAAAATGACAACAATAATAGGACAATTATTAGAAAAATTAGCAGAAGTAGAACAGAGACTTGAGATTTCTGATAAAACAGGATATAATGAGGATGTTGAAGATGACTTAAAAGCACTTGGTATAGATACTGATGCACTTGAATTACAGTTACTTGTATGTGATTTAACAACACCTGATAGTCTGAAAAAGCGTTTAACATCTGAAATAAATACTCATATGTCTGACGAGCAAAAGAAAGAAAAAATTGTAGTAAAATATATTGGGGACTGGAAAGTCATTTTTATAAATAATGGATTTGATAATTATAAGTTTCTTGATATTGAGGAAATAAAATGAATAATGAACAATTAAATGAATCAGAAATATGTAAAAATCTCAAAGAAAAGTTAAAAAAAATTTGGGATGATTCTGAATTTATCAGAGGGGTTTCTGATACCCTTAAAACAGATGAAAATCGTATGAAAATGGAAATATTATTAGATAAAGGACTTATTGATAAAAGTAAAATAGTTCTTTTATCATTAGCAATTCAAAAAGGATTAGCCTAAACCTATTTTAAAAGGTTATTTATGTCTGTTTATACTTAATTTCTATTTGGTGTAACATTCTATATAGTTACCTAAATTTTTATATATATATGGCATGCA
>JAILHQ010000064.1 GCA_024695725.1 Cyanobacteria bacterium RUI128
ACAGTGTAGGTTTTTGTTGCAGAAGTTATTTCAAAAGTTTTATCTTCATGACAAATAAATCGGTTTTCCTGCGCAAGAATTGCCTCTGCCGTTTGAGATACGATGTATATCGTGTCATTTGTCATATTTGTTGTCCATAAACGTGCAACATTACCTGCACTTAATGTAGTTTCAGGTGTAGCATAATTTGTCAGTCTTGCTGAAACTGGTAAATTATTAAGGTCTGCCCCTAGAGCCAACTGTAAATTAGATGTTGGGGATCTAATAATATGATACCATCCGAGAGTTGCCGAACCACTAAACCTTGAGATATTATTTATAGTAATAGTACCGGATGAATCAGGGTTGGTAACAGAAATAGTATCGTATTTACCCAGGGAACCGGTGCCTGTTTCGACAGTTGCTACATCATCAGTACCATTTGAATTAATCTGATAACTAACAGAAGCTGTTGATGTTAATTTACCGAATTTATAATCAGCTATTTTATTATCATACGCCAGATTTACCGTACCTGCAGTTGCATCAAATGCAGCTTCAGCAAATGTGTTCTGAACACCATCTGACATCAGATATGACACACCGTTTTGAGCCGGAATATCCTCTTTGTAAACAATATACAGGTTCTGAGAGGCACCTGCCATAGTGAATTTAGCGTTACTGTCAAACTTGTTATATAAATAAATACTTCCGGAACCGCCATATGTTACTGTATAAGGATTATTACCTGATATATCGTCATAAAGATGAAGAGTCGTACCTGACTGATAGAGGTTCACGACAACACTCGGTGCTGCAACATACAATAAATCACTGATTCTTGCTCCTGCAGTATAGGTACCATCCGCAGCAATAGAATTAACTATCATTGAATAGTTACCCTTATAGGTGCCACCGTAATAGAGGGTTATATTTTTAGTTGTATATATAGCGCCGCCGCGAGCATCATTTGTACCTACGACATAGTTATTTTGTAAATAACTACCCGTTATTCCATTAAATGCATTGGAACCGGTTGCTGTAAGACGAGGGTATAACGCCATTGCTACTCCTGTATTATAAATAGCACCACCGAATGCATTTCTACCAACAGCATAGTTACCATAAAAAATTGAATAATCCCCAGGTGTTGACCAAGCTCCGGAATTATAAATAGCACCACCGAGAGCATCACCTGTCGGATTAATTGCCGCATTATTAAAGAACCTTAAATATGAAGTACTGTTTCTGTTAACACCAGAAGCATAATATATTGCACCACCCTGCTTAGCCTTATTTGTTGCATATGTAACATATGTCATGTTATATATTCTGCCCTTATTTGCAAAATATAATGCTCCGCCATAACCGTCAGACACGTTGTTATAAGCTGAACCATAATTGAAATAGAAATTACCGGCACCGGATCCTGAAGCATTAAGAACAGCACCATTATCAGCAGAATAAGCATTTCTTATATTAAGATATAAGAAGGTCAATGTCGTAGATGCTGAATTTTTCATCTCAAAACCTGAATAATTACCCTGGTAATCTATTGTTGAGTGGTTAATACTATAGTTAGCGCTACCAACACCATCAACAGTCATTGTTGCCTGATATGCCGTAAGACCGGTGTTAGATCCTGCTTTATACACGTCATCCATTGTTTCAAAGACAAAGTGTTTTGCCGTAGTTGTATCTTTATATTGATTCAAAAGGGCAAGAGTGTCACTATCGCTAGGGTTATTAACAACGACTTTAATAGAGTCATCCGTGGTAACAGTAGTATCCAGGGTCATTGTATATCTGGCCTGAGTAATTTTTTCATACCAGTATACAATAGGAGATGTGATACCGGAATCTTTAGTTGATTCAATAAGCCCATTACTTAATGCAAGCTTAATATTACTGTTAGGCGCATTTAACACCCTCATTATATATGTACCCTCAGATGCAGCAATAAAGTTAATATTATCAATTGTTATAGTACCTGAGGATGTGCCATTTGATACTTTAATAACGTCAGTAGAGCCACCATTCGTCAGATCCATATCAATATTATACATAACGGATGAATTAGATATTATTTTGGCAACGTTATAAGTGTCAGTAACCCCATCAGTAGTAAAAATTTTACCGCTTACTGCGTTGAATACAGTGTTTGAATCCTTAAGTGTATTAGGTGCAAGAGTTAAATTTGTTGTATTAAACGTAACATTAGCATTTTTAATCTGAGCATTAGAACCCATAAATTTAATGTTACCGTTATTGCTACCGGTCAAAGTAACATTATATCCGTTCACCCCTGATATAATATCGTAAATTTGCCAAATAGAAGTACCTAAACTCTGAATACTCAACGTTTTAGAATTATCAGCCATATATATAGCTTCAAAAGTTTTTGTGCCGTTAAGGGTAGCATAGTTACCCTTAACAGATCTAATATAACTATTGTTTGCAATTAAATTAATATTTTGGGTTGAATAAACAGCACCACCGTGAGCATCTGTCTTACCTGTAACATAGTTATTTGTAAACCCTGTATACAGGTTTATGGTAGAGCCTGAGTTATAAATAGCACCACCATACGCAGCCTTGTTTGTTGAAACGGCTCTGTTATTATTCATATAACCGTTTAATATCTCAGTCAAGGTACCTGAGTTATAAATAGCACCACCCATTGCATTTCCGTTAGTCGATGTAACTCTGTTGTTAGTATATCCGGAGCTTGTATTAGCCTGATCATATCTTAATGTAGCAATTGTACCTGAGTTATATAGAACACCACCCATTGCATCACCTGAGGTGGCAGTTGCATAGTTACCTTCATAATATGCAATAATTGAGCCAATTGAATTTGTATTATATATTGCGCCACCGGCAGCATTAACAGCACCTGTTACATAGTTGACATAAAATTTCGCATACGCTGCGTTACTATTATTTAGATAGCTCCCGTTTGAACCAACAACACGTGTAATTGTACCTGAGTTATATAATACACCACCATACGCAGAACCGACAGTATCAATAGCTCTGTTATTATAAGGATATGAGTTAGTTGAACGGACAAAGTCAGCAACACCTAACTCACCTGCATTATAAACAGCACCGCCCATCGTTGCATCAGATGCAGAAGCTGATTTACCTGATGCATAGTTTCCGGCAAAACCTATTCTGAAACCATAAATGTAAGAATCTGCAGCGTTATATATTGCCCCACCCATTGCATAATTACCTGAAGATATAGCATAGTTGTTCGACATGTAAGCATCAATATGGTTAATTTTACCGTTTGTGTCTTTCACAAGAGGCTTGTTATAAATTGCGCCCCCGGCTGCATATCCGCTTGTAGATTTTGCATAGTTCCCATCCATCCTGAGTGAGAAATAGTATTGAGTTGAATCATTTGGAACAGCATTAGTTATAACACCGACATTATATATACCGCCACCATACGCATTACCAGATGTGGTTACAACCTTGTTGGAACTAATAAGTGCACCGTCATACAATCCACCAAAGAGGTTTTCAACAGTACCTGCGTTATACAAACCGCCGCCTAAGGCATCCCCTGATGTTGATGTCGCTGCGTTTGATCGCATTGAATTCATAAATAAATTATTATACGTAGATTGCGCAGTGGATGGTTCAGTCATCTTACCGCCTGCTGCTACATAAACAGCACCACCCATGGCCGCTGTTGCAGAAGCAGTCGCGGAGTTGTTATCAATACGATTACCGTATACGGTTGCAGTAGCACCGGGACCAATATATAAAGCGCCACCGACTCCACCGGTTGCCGTGTTATTTTTAACATCAACACCATAATATGTAGAACTTGAGTAATCAAAATATACAGTAGAACCCGAAGCTGCAGTTGTTAAGAAATAATATGCATTATATGTTGTATCAACACCGGATGTACGGTATAAAGGCTTAAATATAGAGGCAGAAGTATTGTTACCCAAATAAATCGCACCGCCTGACACAGCACTATTGTTTGTATAACTGGATTCTCTACTATAGAATGAGCCGTTATCCGCTATATAAACAGCACCACCGCTTACGCCGGCTGTATTACTTGTGAATGCTGTACTACTAACTCTCAAACCTGCGTATGATGTACCACTTTCAGTATATGTTTGGCCTGAAGAATATATAGCGCCCCCACTTCCGCTTGTTGCCGTGTTACTTGTAAAGTTTGTTCTGTATATAGAGGCTTTATCTGTGTTATAAATCGCACCACCGCGATTATTAGCAATGTTACCCTGAAGTGTTGATGTGTGAAGAACGGAAGCAGAAATTTCCGAATTTTCCCAATATTTTGTATTTATTGTCAACTTACCTGCGTTATAAATAGCACCACCATCACCCCTTAGCCCTGTACCAAGAGCCTTGTTTTCTTTAAGAAGAGTTGTCCCCTGTAAATCTAAAATGCCCTGTGCGCCTATTGTTTCAGCTGAGTTATAAAAAGCACCACCACTTTGAGCATAGTTACCTGTAGCAGTGATATTTGAATAATACAAATCTATAAATTTGCCTTCATTGAATACAGCACCACCTTCTGCCGTATAGTTATTACCAGATTTACCATTACCTGTAAATGCAACAGCTAAAACGGTATTTACATCGGCTAGTCCTATCTGGAAAGTTGCATCTTTAGCATTATATACAGCACCACCGTATGATGACGCATAGTTACCCTCAAAATTAACCGTTTTAGAATTCAGGTTGAACTTATTAGTATTATATACAGCACCACCGCTGTCGCCTGCGGTATTGGTTCTGAAGGATATTGAACTTGCATTGGAATCTACAACAGAATCATTGTGTATTGCACCACCGGTTTGAGTAGCCGTATTTGATACAAAAGTAAGCGAACTTGGAGTAACAGTCGTAACAGTTGAACCTGAACCACTGGTAGAAGTTGTAGTTCTATCTTCCATTAACAAATGTGAATTTTCACCTAAATATATCGCACCACCTGAAGAACTTGCAGTGTTGCTATCAAATGCGACAGTCCACAAGGTAATATTAGACAATTTTTCCGAATCTTCAGAATCTGCATATATAACAGCACCATATGTTGACTGTGCACCGTTAAAGGTTATACCATCAGCATACAAGTGAGAAGATGTCTGAAGGATAAAACCTGAAAATTTTTGCCCAGTTTCCGTGTTTGTGAACAAGATATTCTGATTTTGTCCGCCAACTTTACCATCAATATACATATCAGACTGATTAGTATTTATGCCAAAATTTCTTCTTACTTGATAATTTATCGTACTTGAAGTAAAGATATAGTGACGTTCTTCTGCTGTCTGGAATTTATTCAGTGCAGCAATAACATCAGAACCATCCTGATATGCAATGTTTAAAGAATCGTTTGAATAATTAGTTGTTGCCAGACGGAAAACATATCCTGTCGAAATTGCGGGATCACCTTGTCGATAAATTGCATTAAGCAATACCTTATTCTGGTTAATTGATCCTATTGCTAATTGAACCCTGTTTGAAGTTGTGCTCATATTACCGGTATACTTAATAACCTGGAATATACCTTCAGTATTTATTTCCTCAGCATCTGTAATATAATCGATAAGTACAGTACCATTTGATCCGCTGTTTACTGTAAGCGTATCAATAGTATTTTCATTAACATCAAAATCCAAATTATACTTAACAGTATCAGCAGAATTTAATTTATAAATATTATAATTTTTAACCCCATCGGAAGCTAAATTTACCGTACCGTTATTAGCATTAAGAGTAGAACCGGAATGAGCAAATGTATTTGTATCAATAGCAAGGGTTGTATAATTCAATATTGCATTTGCATTTTTCATTTGCCCCATCAGATTTACGTAACCTGTACTGTAACTTGCAGTTTCAAGAACGAGATTATATACATCAGAACCTGCTATATTATCGTTTATGGTGTATGAACCGCTGTTGTTAATCCTGAATCGAATTTCCTTATTCGGGCTCGCTACATAAATAGCTTCATAATCTTTTGTAGCTCCACCGTCAGTTGTTATGTAGTTGCCTGTAATTTCAAAGTTTTCATCATCAGCATTTGAAACAAATAACAAATTAGCATTTGTATAAATCGCACCACCGTGAGTGTTTGTAGAACCCGATGCATAGTTATTTAAGAATGAACCGGAAATAGATGTGATAGTACCTGTATTGAAGATAGCACCACCCTGAGCTGTAGATGATGCGTGTGCATAGTTATTTGAGAAATCAGTAACAATAGAAGAAATTGTTGCACTGTCTGCGTTAGTAATAGCACCACCACGGGCAGTTGAGTTCGTTGACCACGCATAGTTACCAACAAAAGAGCCTGTAACACTTGATACCAATGCACCTGCATTGTTAATAAATGCACCACCTGTTGCGTTACCACTGCCAGCATACGCCTTGTTACCTGAAAATGCCGCTATGACATTTGTAACTCTGTTGTCATTTGAAACAGCACCACCACTGGCGTTATCACCGACATCAGATTGTGAATAGTTATTTGAGAAGGTACCGCCCAAATTTGTTATTGTTCCTGTGTTATGAATAGCCCCACCATAAGAGTTTGCTGATGATGCTCTTGCATAGTTTCCTGAGAATGTTGCCGTAACAGAATCAATAGTTCCTGCAGTATAGACCGCACCACCTTTAACTATACCTGATGTATTCTCTGCATATATATAGTTTGTATCGAAGGTGTTTTGTAACTGGGTAATAGTACCTGAAGCGTGATACAATGCACCACCTTCTGCAACACCAAACATATTAGATGCAGAGTTTGATGAGAATGCCGAATTTAAAGTATGTATGGTACCTGCGTTATACATAGCACCACCACGAGCAACCGCAGAAGCACTCGTTTCTGTCAATATTGAGTTACTTGTAAAGGTTGCTGCCAACTGACCTGATACATATGTACTGCCGCTGAACTTGCCGATAACACCAGCGTTGTATAAAGCACCACCATAAACAGAATTATTTGATGATTGCATTATGTTTGATGTAAAGGTTGATGTCAAATCATACACGACGGATCCCGTGTTCAGGAATATGCTACCACCGGAACCTGCAGCACCAGACGTAACACCTTTGTTACTTGTAAATGTACCGCCAATGGTATCTATCGTGTTATTACTGTACAATACTGCACCCTGAATTGTTTTTCCTGTCGTGGTAACAGTGTTATTTTTAAAGGTTGCAGATAAGGCAGACTGATTTGCTCTGTTATAAATAATACCACCCGTAATATTTGCTGAAGATGTAGTAACGGTATTGGTATCAAAAATAACATCATTCAAGGTTAATGTCCCCTGAGTATCAATAACTGCGCCTGAAGATGAAGATTTAGCACCTGTTATTTTTACATTAGAAATGTTTAATTTTGCACCGCTTCCCAGAATAAAACCAGACTTATTTGCATAGTTTATAGTTGAGTAGTTCTCTCCTGATTTTGCACCCTGAACATACATTGTCCCAGATGCGTATGTCGTACTTGAATTTGCAATAGCCGTATAAGTAGTTGATGCATTTTGTAAAATGAAGTATCTGTCTTTTCCAGAAGAGTTAAATAGGTTTGTCTGAGCCAAAGTATCCAAACCTGTAAGTCGACCAAAGACAAGACTATCCGCAGTAGCATTAAGTGAAACTCCAACTCCACCAACATAATCCGTAGATTTCACCTTATATGAATTAGAGCCGGCATCAAAATATTTGTCGATACCGATTGTTTTTCTGAGAGATGTTTCTAAAGCCGAATCAAGTGCAAGTTTAATAGTATTGTTTCTTTCACTTGCTCTGTAAAGCACTTTAATTGTAACGTTATTATCAGTTATATCAGATGCAGATACCCCGACAATATCAGAAATAGTAAGATAACCTGAAGATGTATTACTGTCGGATGTAATGCGAATAGTATCGGTTTGGCCAGAGGCTAAGGAAACATCCAGTTTAATCTTAGATTTTGCCTGTCCTGCAGTACCCGTAGCATCAGTTGTCGCAAAAGTATAGAACGTATAATCAGTATACGCACTGTCACCTGAAACGTTCAGAGTTGCATTATTAAGTTTGACGTTCGCATTAGATATCTGATTATATAAGTTTACAACACCTGTGCCGTCTAGTGAAGATATATTTACATAGTATCCAACACCACCTGTGATTACGTCATATATTGACCATGTACCGCCGCCTGAAGTTTGAATTGCAAGCCCTTTGTTAGAATCTGTGCTTGCCATATGGATAGCATTATAAACCTTAGCTCCGCCGTTAGACTGCGTATAGTTGCCCTGGATTGAATAATTTGAACTATCTGCCAGCAAGGTTATTGCATTAGTTGAATAGATAGCACCACCCTGTGCGGTAGCACCTTTAACATAGTTATTTAGGAACGATGCAGAAACCGTCATAGAACCGCTGTTATAAATTGCACCACCATAAGAATAACCTATACTGTCATTTGCGACAGCGGCATTGCCTTCAAAGGAACTGTTTGTAATATACCTGAAGGTTCCGGTATTATAAATAGCACCACCATATACGTTATCAGTCGCTGAAGTTGCGAGGTTATTCCGAAAGACAACATTTGTAATCCTATTAACAGTACCTGTGTTAGAAATAACACCGCCTCTTAAAGCGGTATTGTCCTCAAAGATAGCATTTGTAATTCCTGATGTAGTAGATGCACCAACAGAACCCTGGTTAGAGATTACAGCACCATTTCCTGCCGTAAGTGCATTTTTAATTCTGATATTAGACATTTCAAGAGTAGCACCGGACTGTACTTCGAAACCGGAAAAACGAACCTCGTTCGCATCAATAATATTTTTATAATCGATAATTGAATTATCCTTTGAAGCACCCTGAACGTACATTGTTCCGACATTTCCCGTAACACCGGTATTAGCCTTAACTTTATATGTCGTATTAGCTGCGACAGTGAAATATCTGTCTTTATACGGCGTAGAAACTGGTACATATATATTTGTCTGATTTAACAGGTCGGCAACACCGAGCACACCAACCATTACCGAATCAGCAGTATTATTCAGATAAAAACCAATACTCCCGATAAAATCGGTACTTGCAACAACATATTTTTGAGTCGTTGAATTGTAATAATCATACAGTGTATAAGATTTTACAAAATCAGTTGAGGAGGTAATTGCAGAAGACAATGCCAAAACGATATTATCACTCGGAGCACTTCTTCTCAATATCTGCACCGATAACGGTGAATTTATCAAATCAGATACACTAAAACTGTTGAGAACACTTGAAATAGTTATACCGGAAATAGAATTGATAGTAACAGTACCTGAAGAACCTGATGCAACATCAAAGGAATCAGCCTGAATAGCGGAACCGACTATCTTCATATCAATATTGTATTTTGCGCCGGCAGCAGATGTTAAAGTACCTAAGTTATAGCTTGAATTCAAAGTATCCCGCATATTAACGGTACCGCTTTGAACATTAAGAGAGGAACCGCTGAAATTAGCCATGATAGAATTGCTCCCCGCATCATTTCCGGTACCTAATATCAATTGAGTAGTAGCAAGAGTAATCGCCGCATTCTGAACTGCATTATTAAATCTGACAGAAGCGTTAGCGTCACCGGTTATTGAAACATTATAACCGCTTGCACCGTTGATAATATCGTTAAATATAATCTTACCACCGCTTGTCGGGTTAAGTGTTAATGTTGAGGACGCTCCCATATAAATAGCTTCATAAGTCTTGGAGCCACCTGCAGTAGCAGCAACATAGTTCCCTGAGAACTGTACAGTGTTTGAGCTTGCGGCCTTAACCGTCAGATTCGAATCAGAATAAATTGCACCACCGTGATTAGAAGCGCCAATAGAATAGTTACCTGTGAAATTTGTATTTTGAAGGGTTAAGGAACCATTATTATATATAGCTCCGCCTTTTAATCCTGCACCTGATGATCTGTTATTAGTAAAAGTAACACCTGAAACATTAACAGTACCGCCACTTGCAATTGTTAATGCTGAACCGCCTGATGCTGATACCGCATTTTTGATATTAACGGTTCTAATTGTTAAATTAGCACCGGATGGGACTTCAAAACCGCTGTATGTATTGACGTAATCAATCGATGAACCTGCAATACCGTTAACAACCATATTACCTATAGGTTTTGTTTCGCCCGTATTAGCAGTAACAGTATAAGGAACTGTTGCTGAAGCCAAATTAAAATCACGTTCCACAGCACTCTGGGCAGTGAATTGGTTGACTTCTGCGAGAGTATCAAGTTTGTTTTTAATACCAAAGACCAAACTATCCCCCGCGGTATTTACGGAAATACCGATTTTACCAATGAAATCGGATGAACTTACAACATATTTAGATCCGCTGAGATAATCAGAAACAAATATATCCTTATCAAAGGACGATTCCAAACTGTTAGAAATAGCAAGTCCTATAGCAGCAGTTGCATTATTCAACACCTTAACCGTATAAGTGTTGGTAATGAGATTGTAACCTACAGTGCCGGTTTTTCCGAACGAATCTACAGTAAGCGAACCTATTGAGTTAATAGTTACTGTACCGGACGAACCTGATGCCAGATTAAGTACATCACTTGATAATGTTCCACTTGCGAAACGCGTATCAATTGAGTACAAAACATTGGCAGAAGACGTTAAAACACCCATATTCGTTGTTCTAATAGTAGTATCCGCGAGAGAAATAGCACCGCTGACTGCATTAAGAGTTGATGTTGACAAGTCTGCAGAAGACTGAACACCGTCATTATTTGTCCCTGTTAAAAGTTTTAAGGTAATTGACTGAAGGGTAATGTCTGCATTCTTAATAGCATTATACAAATCAAACTCACTGTTTGCTGTACCGCTCATAGAGACATTATAACCGCTTGCCCCGTCAATAATATCTCGGAATTCAAACGAACCAGAATTCTGCGCAACAAAGGATAACGTAGCCGAAGAATTTGCCATATAGATAGCTTCATACACTTTTGTAGCCATATCTGTTGACAAATAGTTTGTTGAGAATTGTACGGTACTATTATCCGCAGTAATAGAAACATTATTTTCTGCATAAATCGCACCTGCGTGAGCTATCGGGCTTCGAACATAGTTGTTTATGAAGGACGAATTAACAATAGTCAGGTCACTCGTCGAATATATCGCACCGCCTAACGCACTTACAGTATTGTTGATATAGTTGGTTGTAAATGTTGAGTTTGAAATCGAGATCGTACCTGTTGAATAAATAGCACCACCGTACGCAAGGTTAGCAACAGTGCTGTTATTGTTGAAGATTGATGAATCAACGGTCAAATTACCTGAACTAAAAATAGCACCACCATACGAACTACCACTACTTGTTGCAGTACTGATATTTTGTTCAAATGTCACATTTGAAACATTCATTGTTCCGGAGTTGTAAAGCGCGCCACCATACGAAGATATCAAACCTGACGTTGTATTCTTGTTTTCAGTCAGCCAAAGATTTGAAATGGTAACTGTGCCGGCGTTCTTAATAAAACCGCCCTGTTCTGATTGAAATCCTTTAATACGCTGAAAATTAGAAATTGTCAAGGTTTTACCGCTATCAATGAATATACCTTCATTGTTGGTTGCGGACAAGTTATATGAACCTCCGGTTATTGTCAGAGAATCTGATGCCTGCGTACCGAGGGGGTAAGTGTCCATTTCTGATGCTGAAATACTGCGGGATAAAGTTATTGTTGAGTATAAATTTACAGAATCCTGAATTGCAGCAGCCAGACCAGGAAAATCAGAAACAGAAATTGTTGAAGCGTTAACCACACAAGCACAATATACACATATCAAGTAGATAAGTGCAGACAATTTTATCGCGATTTTAGATTGTCTTTTTTTCATACGCATACTCTATCACTCTGAACAAACAAAGTGACATTACATAGTCAGATATTCTCTTTACTACCCGAACCGTCGCCCGGTTTTTACAAGTTCCTCAACAATAAACTGTATACTACTATTATAATGCATTTTTATACCGATTACCACTAAATATTGTTAACAAATAATATCTCTCATAAAAAACAAGCTATATAAGGATTTTAGCTCCATTTAAACTATGAATTTCTTTTTACATTTCTTTACAACTTTACATTTCTTAAAAAAGACAAAAAAGACGTGTAAATTCGGCAGTTTTAGCGCCACAAAGACTACTCGATAATTTTTGCTTCAAATAAATCCATGACCATCTTTTTTTGATCGGATACATTCAGCTGAGGCGCAGTCATATTCTCACTTGCAACAGGTTCTGCAGAAACCTCTTCATCAGGAACATCAATCTCGTCCTCTTCATCAATCAAGTTAATTGGAGGAACTACTGATTTTTTTTTTGATAGCTGAACCACATTCGTTTTGTGTGTATCATCTTGAGGTAAACGTTCACGAACTGTCAAATCTATTTCACTAACTCCAAGCACTTTACATATTGCATCAGACAATATTTTCTTCTTTTCGGGAAGATTAAATGCAGATACCGGTAACGGCTTTTTAACTGAAACAATAACACCTTCATTATCGCATTTGACAAGTTTAGTACATGCTTTCATTTTTGCATAACCGCCACCGTCATTCATAGGAATTTCAGCCAATATCTTCAACCAAAGAGCATCCAGATTGGAAATATCAGGAATAGTTGTATTATTTTCTTTAACAGAAGGTGTATCTGCCTCAACCTTAACTTCAGGGGTAATAACCTCGTCCTTAGCTTCTTTTAACAGATTTTCAACCTGATTTGGCTCGTTTTCACACACCGTAACCACATCATCCACAACCGGTACAGGTTTTTGGACTGGTTTTGTTATTACCGGAACGTCAACTATTTTACGTTCAGGTAAAACAACTTCTCCGCCTTCAAGTCTCAACAACCTGGCTTCCAGATCATATAACTTTGTATTATCAGTCAGATTAGCCAAATCAATGAGCGCAACTTCAAGCCACATCTGCTGATTTGTGGTTTGCTTAAGCTCTTTAATATAGTCAGATATTTTATTTATCACAAACAAAACCTGATGTTTCTCAAGAGAACCTGACAATGGCGCCATTGCTTTAATTTGCTCTTCTGTTAAGCCGGTTATAACAGACACTGAGTCAGGCATACAAGTTTTTAGCACTAAGATATTTTTAAAGAATAACAATAAATTTGTTAAAATCTGAATCGGTTCATTTCCGTCATTATAAATTTTTTCAAGATGACTTATAGCAGAAGCTCCATCAGAGTTTGCAATATCTGATGATAATTCAATCAGAGAATCAAACGAAATTCTGCCTAACAAACTGTTAATATCGTCAACCGTAATCTCATCAGTTGCACCCATTGTGCTGACCTGATCAAGTAAAGCAAGACTGTCACGCATTCCGCCTGCCGAACTTTTGGCGATTACAGAAAGCGCTTCATCAGAAATTTTAATCTTTTCTTTATCGGCAATTTTCCTTAAATGCTCAACAATATCACTTGTAGTAATACGTTTAAAATCAAATCTTTGACAACGGCTCTTGATGGTATCCATAACCTTATGGGACTCTGTAGTTGCGAGAATAAATATAACGTTCTTCGGAGGTTCCTCCAACGTCTTAAGTAACGCATTGAACGCAGCATCAGTTAACATATGAACTTCGTCAATTATATAGATTTTATATTTCCCGTTAACAGGGGCATAATTAACCTTTTCAAGAATTTCTCTTGCATCGTCAACAGAACGATTACTTGCAGCATCAAGCTCAATTACATCAATAGGTATTGTTGCCGAGATTGCCTTACAACTTTCACATTCTTCACAAGGGGTAACAGTAGGACCGTTAATACAGTTAAGAGATTTAGCAAGAATTCTTGCAGTAGAGGTTTTACCCGTACCTCTAGGCCCGGTAAATAAATAGGCATGCGAAATTTTATTTAACTCAATGGCATTTGTCAGTGCACGCTTAATATGAGCTTGTCCTACGACGTCATCAAGCTTTTGTGGTCTGTATTTTCTATATAACGGTAAATATCCCTCATTCATGATATTATGATTATAACACAAAGGAAGAAAGATGAAATACACAACACCAAAACCGCTGAAACCTGGGGATACAATCGCATTTATTGCACCTGCAGGAGGGGTAAAAGATGCTAAGGCAATAGAAAGAGGGAAAAAATATTTTGAAGAAAACGGATACAACGTTTTGTATTCGGAACACTTGTTCAACAACTACAAATATCTTTCAGACACAGATGATAACAGATTAAATGATTTCCATTGGGCATTTTCAAACAAGGAAATTGACGCAATAATATGCGGCAGAGGCGGTTACGGATGTTTAAGATTAATTGATAAAATTGATTATGAACTAATTAGAAACAACCCGAAAATTTTATGCGGATACTCTGACATAACAGTTCTTTCAGCTATGATTCTTAAGAAAACCGGTTTAATAACATATTCAGGCCCGATGGCAAGAGGGGACTTTGGTGCTGAAACAAAATCCGAATACACGCTCAGTAATTTCTTTAAAGCAGTTGAACAAAAAGAAAGTTTAGAATTCCGCGCAGAAAAAATATACAACAAAGGAAACGCCAAAGGTGTTATGTTCGGCGGCAATCTTGCATCGATTGTATCCTTATGCGGAACAGATTTTATACCTGATGAAGATTTTATCTTCTTTACGGAAGATCTTAATGAGCCTGCCTATAAAATAGACAAGATGATTACCCAGCTTATAAACATAGGCAAATTCAGACAGAATGTAAAAGGTCTGATTATAGGTGATTTTCTTGATAGCGGCTACCCCGAACAGGTTGACGAACTATTTGAAGACACCTCAAAACTTTTAAATATACCAGCTCTTGGCGGATATAAAATAACTCACGAAAAAGATAAAATAACCATTCCTTACGGAAAAACTGCCGAAATCAACAATGATATCTTAACCATATAATCAGGGTTTCATTATTGCCATTTCACAATTTTTACAGTCAAACACAAGCGGATACTTAACCCCTTTTTCATCTATAAGGAACAACTTTTTTGGAGATTTGCATATACCAAGTGCATACTTAATACAGTGTTTTGTTCGCATAAGTTCGACCTTATCTGAAGGAAGACTTTTTTCAGGGGCATACTCTTTCACGACCGATGAACATTTATTGTAAAAATCTTCCGCATCTTTGTTAAAAACATTTCCTCTGTAATCAATCACGCTTTTATAAAACTCCGAGTATTTTAAAGGCTTCTGTCGAACGGGTTTATACGTCCTTTTCTTTTGAAGCAGGTCACACAGGACTCGCCTGTACTCATTCATTATAGAAATTGGCATAAATGGCAACTCGCCAACGATGTTTAGAATTCTTATTTTAAAAATATTTCCGTCAAACCCGTATTTACTCATAGCCTTTTTGAAATTTTCAAGGTTTTTTTCGCAATTTTTTGCATCCTCACGTTCAGTCACATTCACCGAAACCGAATTATTATCCTCATCAGTAATGGTAAGGGTATAGTCTTTATATACCACATCAGCATTTATTAATCGTTTTGGAAGAGCATTTTCAAGTTTTTTCATGAAGTTTATATCAACGTTCCTGAATACCTGCATACCAACACAAACATTTTGGGGGATATTGCTGAGATAGACCTTATTCCCGACAGTTTTATTTACCAGAGCACCCAGTTCCCCGTTTTTATCAAAACACAGCCCATCCTGATTAGAAAGAACAATACCTTTTTTTAATTCAAATTCAAGATAATCTTTTGATACTTTTAAAACTTTACCGATATGTTCACCAATAAACTTTGGCGAATCAAAGTTAAAGCAGTTTCCTCCTTCGAGCAGAAAATAATCAGTATAACCTCTGTTAAAAGTTTTATATATATCAGGCTCAAAACCGAGTTCCACACTACCTGACGAAGTTTTATCCGAATATTTATCCAAAAGTTTTCGATAATATCCGATTACATTTTTCACGTAATTAATATCCTTTAATCTGCCCTCAACCTTAAAAGAATCAACACCAATGTTGACCATCTTCTCTATATGCCTTGATACATTGAAATCTTTTAAGGATAATACATGTTTATCCTTAATAAGGTACTTACCGCTATCATCAACAACAGAATACTTTTTCCTGCAAGGCTGAGCACATTCCCCTCTGTTCGCAGATCTGCCGCCAATATATTGGCTGAGATAACACTGACCGCTGTATGAAACACATAAAGCGCCATGACAGAAACACTCAAGTTCCATATCAGGGTTTTGTTCTTTTATCTCTTTAATTTTATTTAAAGACAACTCTCTTGCCAAAACAGTTCTCGAAAGACCAACCTTATTGAAAAATGATACCTTATCCAAGGTGCGATTATCGCATTGAGTGCTGATATGCAACTGAATTGGAGGGATTTCCCCCTCAATTGACCATTTAATTATAGCCATATCCTGAATAATAAGCGCATCAACATCAATAGAATACAATTCATTTATCAGTGCCTTCACTTCAGGAATTTCTTCGTCCTTAATAATTGTGTTTACCGTAACATACACTTTAACGTTAAACTTATGAGCATATACAACAATTTCTTTTAAATCAGAAATACTGTTGCCAGCCTTTGAACGGGCACCAAAACTGCTTGCACCAATAAAAACAGCATCAGCACCTGAATCAATAGCTGCTTTTGCTATTTCAATATTTTTTGCAGGTGCTAATAATTCTGTTTTCATATTTACTCCGAATTATAAAAGGTGCATCTGAGACACACCTTTTAAAATTATAATACTTTAACATTTGTCCTATGCCTTCTTTGCTGAGCCTAAAGACGCATATTTCTTTTCGTTCCAGATATCAACAAGAACGGTACAGAAGAAGATACTTGAGTAAGTACCGACTGCAATACCAAGAATCATTGCCAATACAAAGTTTCTTGTTGTAACTCCGCCGAAGAAATATAATGCAAATAAGGTAATCAATGTTGTTACTGATGTATTAATACTTCTTGCCAAGGTCTGATTTACAGAGAAGTTAATGATTTCAGAGAACGACATCTTCTTTGCATAATATCTAAGGTTTTCACGAACTCTGTCAAATACAACAATCGTATCGTGAACAGAGAAACCGATTACGGTTAATACTGCCGTAACAAACAGCGCGTCAACCTCAATACCAAACATTAACCCGAGTATTGAAAAGATACCGCATACGAACACAACGTCATGGACAAGACCTAATATTGCTGCTAACGCATAATCAAACTGGAATCTTATTGTCAGGTAGCAAACTATACCCAATAAAGCAAGTGTTACCGCAACTAATGAATTAGCAAACAACTCTTTTCCGAGAGTAGGCCCAACAGATGATATCTGATCTAAATTGGCATCTTTAAATTGTCCCTGAACAACTTTTGTAATTTGGGCATCAGTACCGGAACCGTTTTCGATAAACTTAGTTCTTATAGAAATCAGTGACTTAATTGCAGACTTTTCATTGTTATTAACATTGATAATCTGAATTTCAGCACTTTCAATTCCATCCTTTGCAAGTTTTGATCTTAAAACTCCCAGCTGGTCAGTAGTCACATCATCCTTAACACCGTACTGAAGTATTGTCCCACCTGTATAATCAATACTAACCTTTACGGGAGTATGAGTAGGAGTAACTATTGATGAATAAATCAATGAACCCAGACACGGAATTATAAATAAAGCAGATATGCATAAGCATAAAACTCTGTATTTAACTATATCTAATTTTAATTTCATAATATTATCCTCTTCCTAATCCAACACACCAAACTTAGCATTTTCTTTCTTTGACTCTGTAGCCTGATATGCCGTTCCGATTTCTTCCTGTTTCAAACCAAATAACCAAGGTTTTGTAAGTGTTTTTGTACCGAATATCAATAACATAAAGTTCTTTGTAACAGTTATTGCAGAGAACATTGAAATAATAACACCCAGTGCAAGTGTCAGAGCAAAACCTTTAACGATATCCGTACCTTTCCAGTAAAGAATTGCACAAGTAATAATTGTTGTCATATTTGAGTCAAAAATACTTGTAAACGCTCTGTCAAAACCTGCAGTTATCGCAGTATAAAGAGTTCTCCCTGCTCTGAGCTCTTCTTTTGTTCTTTCAAAGATAAGAATATTTGCGTCAACCGCCATCCCAACAGAAAGAATGAACCCTGCTATACCTGCTAAAGTCAGTGTTACACCGATTGTTTTGAACAGTGCAAACAGGATAACCCCGTATATACAAAGTGCAATATCAGCAACAATACCCGGAACACGATAGTAACAGAGCATAAATAACATTACAAGACCGAGTCCGATAATACCCGCAACTTCTGACTTCTGAACACTGTCACTACCTAAAGTAGGACCAACAGTATTTTCCTGAATAATAGTTGCAGGAACAGGCAGTGCACCCGCATTTAGCAAGTCAACCATTTCCTTAGCCTGCTGAGCAGAAAAACCGCCATTTTCTCCACCGCCTGAAATCTGAGCCCTTCCTTCAAGAATAGGTTCCTGAATAACAGGGGCAGACTGTAATTCGCCGTTAAAGAAGATTGCCATCTGCTCACCTACCATAGCTCTTGTCAAATCAGCGAATTTTTTTGTTCCGTTTGCATTAAATACAAGGTCAACAACCCATTGACCTGTTTGAGAACTGCCGACTGAAGCAGAGGTAAGGTCTTTACCTGTAAGTCCGGTAGGACCCCATACTTCTTTTTCACCCGGTTTTGAAATTTTCTTTTTAAATTCCAACTCAGCGGTTTTACCAATCATCTTTTTAGCCTGATCTAAATCTGAAACGTTTGGAATTTCAACCAACAATCTGTCGGTACCAACTCTTTGAACATGAGTTTCAGCAACACCAATAGCATTAACTCTCTTCTTGATAGCGAAAGTTAAACTGTCCATCATTTCAGGTGTTATATTCGCAATAGTTGCAGTTTTCTGTGCCTGTAATTCCAATCTTGAGCCACCAACCAAGTCTAAACCGAATTTTGTAGGCTTGGTAAATAAAACAGATATGGAAACGAGTACAATTGCAACAATTGCCCAAAACATTATCACTCTATTTTTCATCTACCTATCACTCCTATATAAAACTTATTATCTATCAATTAAATATCAACACGTTTACTTGTCAATAATACAACAAACCTAGTCTGTTGAACAAACTAAATTTTGATACTGTTCAAAACAGCAAACAATTCTTTCTTTTCAGAATCATCAAGTGTTACTAACGGTTTTCTTACATATTCTTCAATAACACCTCTCTTTGCCAAAGCTGCCTTAACAGGAACAGGATTTGGTGCCATAAAGAGTTTTTTCATAATCGGATACAACAAATAATGCATATTTTTTGCAGATGTAATATCACCGGTTTTGAAATTTCTTATCATTGATTTTATTTCTGTTCCAAATAAATGTGATGCAACAGAGATAACACCGTGTGCACCGACAGAAAGCATTGGAAGTGTCAGACTGTCATCGCCGCTGTATATTGCAACATCTTTTGGCAGTGCAAGTTTAAAATCTGTTATTGTATCCAAATCGCCAAAACTTTGTTTTATAGCAACAATATTTTCATATTTTTCAGTCAGATACTTAGCAGTTTCAACTGACATATTAATTCCGGTTCTTGACGGGATATTGTAAAGAATAACAGGAATTTTAACAGCTTCAGCTACCGCTGAGAAATGCGCAATAATACCTTTTTGAGAAGGCTTGTTATAATATGGAACTACTGAAAGTATTCCGGCAGCGCCTTCTTTTTCTGCTCTTTTTGACATCATTACTGCAGTTTCGGTACAGTTAGAACCTGTACCCATAATTATTTTTCTCTTGTTCTGAGAAGCATGATTTGCCGTACTTAAAATTTCCAGCTCTTCATCATATACAAGCGTCGGGGACTCACCGGTCGTTCCGGTAACAATAATAGCGTCAGAACCATGCTCTATAAGATATGATGTAAGTTCCTCAACTTTGTTATAATCAACTTTTCCGTTTTTATCAAACGGTGTCACCATTGCTGTTATAACTTCTCCAAAATCATATCTCATAAACATCTCCCCCTTTTTGCTTAATTGTAATACAAAGAACATAAATAGTGAACATAAAACCGAATAATAGCCTGTATATTGTGAAGAAATGTTAACAATTTTAGCCCCTCTGAAATCAGGGTGGGGTAATTGTTTTTATATATATGGAGTATAGCACCCATGTGCACAAAACATGGCTGATATACAGAGAGCAAACAACAAGACAGAGAGAGAACTGATAGCAAATGGTTTCCGGACTGGTATCACAAGCACTATCAAATGACATTTTGGCAAGAGCAAAGAAAACCTTGTCTGAAAATCAGCCTGCGCTTAAGCCGGCCCAAGACAATGCCACAAAAGCAACAAGCAACATTAACTCTGTATTTTCAGAAGCTGAAACTAAAATTAAAGCGGCGATCGAAAACCAAGTAGGAATACAAGGCGAAGTTGAAGGACAGATAAATGCCCAAAAGGACATTGCCATAGCCGCGGGTCAAGCTAATGCTGATTTACAAACACTGATACAGCAAGCAGTGGAAAACATGCAAAAACTTCAAGAGGATACAGATACTAAACTCAAAGAGCAAGCCGATATAAAACTTCAGATAGAAGAACTGGGTGGTCAAGTTGATGATGAAGCAACCTCAATAAATGATGGCGGCAGTGATGAAACATATGAAGTTCCACCGGGAGGCTCCGAATCTACAGATGTCGGAAGAACAAACAGATCAACGACTACTACAACAAATCCAATAAAGAAAACCTCCAAAAAAGGAAATGGTTCAAAATTAGATGAAATACAAGAAAGATACAAACAACTCGGCATCGAAATTGGCGAAAATTATAAACAAATAGAAGCCATACGTGTTGGCGGAGACGGACAGGATGGCCTGACAAAAATGCAGGAAACCTTCAGTGAAAATGTTACAACGATGAACAACGCACAAAGCCAAATGAACACCGATGCAAGTAATGGTAAAGCACGACTTCAGACAGAAGATAGCACGATTGCTAATCAAAAAAACATAGCTGATCAAAAAATATCACAAGAAAGAACCGCAGAAACGAAAGCTCAGGAGAGAAATGTCACAAAAAGCATAAATTTAGATATAAAAGGTTCTCTTTATGAAATGGAGGCAAGGACATTAGATTCGAATGATTCAAATAAAGAACAAATTTTAGATACAGCAAGAGAGATTAAGGAACTTGGAAAAGATTTCGGGATACAACGAGGTGTTGCGAAAACAAATACTTCAAACGTAATGCTTGCCGGCCAAAAATTATCAGATATAGCAAGTGCAGCAAGCGCAAACAAATACACCGAACTTAATGAAGCAATAAACAATTTGCTTAATAATGCAATTAGTGAAATTTCACAATATAACGCGGAAAGTCCTGGGACAACAAGCGTATCAAGTCAAAGCTCCGTTAACACAAATATTGGAGGAGGGGCCGCCAGTGCAATAGCCGGAGGTGTAACTAATTTACTGGGCAATGTCGACTTCGGAGACAGTGCCGGCGGAGAAATCGCCAAAACACTTATAAGTACCGCAGGTAGTTTGGTCGGAGGTTTCTTCTAAGAAGGCAATTACAGATAGAATACAAAGTTTATAATAAAGTCTGCGATTAACATATAGATCGTGGACTTTATTGCTGCCTGGGTTGTGGATATACCGACTTCTTTTGCCCCGCCGGAAGTTTCATACCCCTGCGTTGCACAAACATCAGCTATCAATATCCCAAACACGAACGCTTTAAAAATACTAATATAAAAATCTTTTAGTTTTAACCACGCCCAGACAGATGCTATATATCTATGCGGATGTAGTTCAATTGTAAGATATGCGACAAACATACCGCCTAAGATACCAATCAACTCAGCTATTATCGTAACCATTGGCACAGTAAACGCAGCAGATAAGATTCGCGGTGAAAAATAATAACCGACAGGGTCAACTTTTAGTGTTTTAATTGCATCGACCTGCTCAGTTACCTTCATGTTCGCAATCTCAGCTGATATTGCAGTCCCTGCACGTGCACCTATAGACAAAGCAACAAAAGCGGGTGCAATTTCTCTTATTATTACAACAGCAAGAGTTCCGCCGACATAACTGTCAGCTCCGCTCATAAGAAACTGCTTTGATACCTGAATTGTTATTACGGCGGCAGCAACAAATGATATAGTCAGCGAAATAGGAAGGGAATCAAAACTTATGGCAGCCGCCTGAAAAACGGCATGCTTTAACCTCATCTGACCTGAACAAATATACCTGACAGATGCAAATAAGTTTTGAACACATTTGCCTAAAAAACTAATCATATACAGGAGTACACCAATGTTTGTATTTTTCTACCTTACCTTTTACTACATCAAAATATAATTTTTGAAGTTTTGATGTTACTGGACCAATTTTACCGTTATTACCGATTAAACGTTTATCTACACTGGCAATCGGAGTAATCTGAGCCCCCGTACCGCAAACAAATATCTCATCCATAATGTAAAGTTCTGTTCTGTCAACAGGTCTGATTACGACTTCAAGGCCTAAATCATGAGCAAGTTCAATAACAGTATTTCTTGTTACGCCAACCAAAATATCATCAGAAGACGGTGTTGTAATCAATTTACCGTTTTGAACAAAAATAAGATTCATTGCAGAACCTTCAGTGACCTGACCGTCTTCAGACAATACGATAGCATCATCAAACCCGAAGTTATGAGCATCCGTCTTTATAAGAGCGGCATTTGCGTATGCTCCTGAAACTTTTGCCCTAGGTGGAATAGCGTTATCAGGAGTTCTTCTCCAGCTTGAAACACAAACATTCAGGCCGGCTTCTGCATCATAATATGCGCCAAACGGAGTTGTGAACAACAGATAAGAATCTTCATTATCGTATAATCCAGGACCTACTTTAATTGCTGATTTATAAAGTGTTGGTCTGATATACACGTCTTGCCTATACTCATTCTTTTTAAGCAGATCAACAGTCTGTTGCATATACTCTTCAATGGTATACGGGCTGTTCATAAACATGATCTTTCCGCTTCTGAGCATTCTTTCGTAATGCTCCTTCATTCTAAAGATATATAACTGTTTATCTTCTTTGTTATAATAAGCTCTTATTCCTTCAAAAACACCGGTTCCATACAAAAATGCGTGTGTTCTGACAGGAATCATAGCCTTGTCTGCTTCAACAAATTCCCCATTCATAAAAACATATTCTGTCATAATCCCTACTCCTCTTATAAATATATTATAGGCGCGATAATATAATAATGCAAGGCACAAATAAATTTGCAATTTCACTATGTTTGAGATAAAATAAGTGTACGTTGTACAACATTGGGGATAATATAAATGGAATTAAATTTTCAGGATTTGATATTGAATTTATCAGGTTTCTGGTCAAAGTACGGTTGCGTAATTCAACAGCCTTATGACACAGAAAAAGGGGCATCAACAATGAACCCTGCAACATTTTTAAGAGCGTTAGGGCCTGAGCCATGGTCAACAGCTATGGTAGAGCCTTGTAGACGTCCGACTGATGCAAGATACGGTGAAAATCCGAACAGACTCGGACACTATTTTCAATATCAGGTTCTTCTCAAACCTTCACCTGATAACGCTCAGGAATTGTACCTGAGCAGTCTTGAAGCAATGGGAATAGATCTATCAAAACACGATGTAAGATTTGTTGAAGATAACTGGGAGTCCCCTACTTTAGGCGCTGCCGGAGTAGGCTGGGAAGTTTGGCTTGACGGAATGGAAATTACTCAGTTTACATATTTCCAACAAGTCGGCGGCATTGAGGTTAAACCTGTTGCGCTTGAAATAACTTATGGTTTGGAAAGAATTGCGATGTATCTCCAAAACAAAGAATCAGTTTTTGATATCAACTGGAACAATAATCTTAAATACGGAGAAATATATCTGCAAAATGAAATAGAACAGTCGAAATATAACTTTGAATATTCTGACGGTAAAACATTATTCACACTGTTTGACTTATACCAAAAAGAGGTCGATAACTGCATAAATGCAAAACTCGTTTTACCTGCGTATGACTATGTATTGAAATGTTCGCACACCTTCAACCTTCTGGATGCAAGAGGAGTGATAAGTAAAGACGAACGTATTAACTTCATTAACAGAGTCAGAACCATGGCGGCGGCTGTTGCAGGTCTTTACGTCGAACAGAGAAAAGAACTCGGATATCCGTTATGCAAAAACCAAAGAGAATTGGTAAACGCATAGTTAACAGATAAAAAAGGACAACTAAAGGATGCAAAATAAACATATTTTGGGTAATTTATTTACGAAATTACTCACAAGGAAAAACCCTGAAGATATGCTGGAAACAGCTTCAAAGGCAGGATTAGAAAAAACACTTACGGCAATTGACTTGATTATACTCGGAGTCGGAGCTATTATCGGCTCAGGTATTTTTGCGGTTGTAGGTATTGCAGCAGCCGGACACGCAGGAACACCAGGCGCAGGGCCAGCATTGGTAGTTTCAATGATTATTGCAACTATCGCAAGTATATTTTCCGCTATGTGTTACAGTGAATTTTCAACAATGATACCTGTCGCGGGCGGTGCATACACATATACTTTCGTCACTTTAGGTGAATTTTGCGCCTGGATAGTAGGGTGGCTGCTCACACTTGAATATTTGTTCGGATATATTGGGGTTGCCTGTTCCTGGTCAAAATATGTAATGAATTTCATGCAGAGGTTTTCATTGTATCTTCCTGCATGGATTACCAATCCGCCTGAATGGCTTATTGATAATTACGGTTCGGTAAAACACACATTGGCATCAACAGGCGGGGATATATCAAGTATACCGCATTTTCTCGGGATACCGTTTTGTATAAATATACCTGCTATATTTATAGTATTAGTGACAACAGCGTTGCTGATAAAAGGAACAAAAGATTCAACAAGAATGGCAGCAATAATGGTTTTCGTAAAACTTTCGGTTATTGCACTTTTTGTAATCTTCGGCGCGTTTTGTGTAAGGCCTGAAAATTGGACACCTTTCGCACCTAACGGGTTAAGCGGAATCTTTATGGGCGCCTTCACTATCTTCTTTGCCTATGTCGGTTTCGATGCATTGGCTACAACGGCAGAAGAATGTAAAAACCCTCAAAAAGATTTGCCGGTCGGTATAATCGGTTCACTAATTATCACAACTCTTGTATATATCTCGGTTGCACTTGTTTTAACAGGTATATACAACACAAGCGGACACGTTGCACAGGGATTTTTAAATGCACCGTTGGCATTTGTAATGAACCTGCATAATATAAAAATTGTACCTGAACTCATTTCAATAGGTGCAATTGCAGGGCTGACCTCAGTCCTTATGGTTCTCCATCTCGCAACAACACGTGTATTATATGCAATGAGCAGAGATAATTTCCTTCCGTCAGTTTTTCAAAAATTACATCCAAAATTTAAGACACCGCACGTTCTTACACTTTTGGTCGGTTTTTTATGCATAATAGGTACACTAACATTTAATGTCAGCGACGCGGCAAATTTATGCGTATACGGAACATTTGCATCATTTATCGTAATTTGTATAGCCGTTTTAATTTTGAGAAAAATTGATCCTGACAGACCAAGACCATTTAAGGTTCCGTGTTCACCATGGTTTCCTTTGTTCGGGATAATATGCTGCGGAGGCTTAATGCTCTATTCCTTTAAGGAATTAAAAGACTCTTCAACATTATTTGGAATTTGGATTGTTCTTGGTATAATTATTTATGCACTGTATGGTTATTCAAAAAACCGCAGAGCCGAAATTAGCAGCACAGAAGTAAAAAGAGATGAAAAAGACCTTATTACAAAATAATTTAATAAATAACTTATTGAGGTGTAAAAAACCTGACGAGTTGATTGAAGCGGGAAGTCAGTCAGGTTTAAAGAAAACTTTAAACGTATTTGATTTAATCGTAATAGGTATTGGTGCTGTTGTCGGTACAGGCATATTTACAATTATCGGTATTGCTATTCAAGGCGGAAAAGATATAGTAGGTGCAGGACCTGCTGTCGTCATATCTATGTTACTGGCAGCTCTTGCAAGTGTTTTTTCGGCCTTGTCATATTCAGAAATATCTGCAATGATTCCTGTTGCAGGGAGTGCCTACACATACACCTACGCAACAATGGGTGAATTTATGGCGTGGATGGTCGGATGGATACTTATGCTTGAGTATGCTATCGGCAATATTACAGTTGCTAGCGCATGGTCAGGGTATTTTTCACAATTTTTAAAAGGATTTAAGCACGTACTGCCGGCCTGGATAAGCAGTTGTCCTCTATGGCTCAGGAACGACTACAGAACTATGTTTGTAATGTGCGACAAGTATAATTGGGATCCGCACAGCGTTATGCCATATCTCCATCTGCCGTTCAACATAGAAATACCTTTTGCAATTAATTTTCCTGCAATACTTATTGTATTTTTACTTACCGTACTACTTGTAAAGGGAGTAAAAGAATCGACAAGATTTGCAAGTATATTAGTTGCCCTGAACCTGTTTATTATAACTTCATTCATAATAGTAGGTTCATTTTACGTTGCGCCACATAACTGGTGGGAACCGTCTTTTATGCCTCACGGAGTAAAAGGTGTATTTATGGGTGCCTTCACAATATTTTTTGCATATATCGGATTTGATGCAATTTCAACAGCAGCCGAAGAAACAAAAAAACCGCAAAGAGATTTGCCAATTGCGATATTGAGCACTTTGGTAATATGTACCTTGCTATATGTAATGGTAGCACTTGTTTTGACTGGAATATTACCTTGCGGAGCAATCGACACACAAGCTCCTCTTGCTCACGCAATGAGATGTATCGGGAAAGACTGGTACGCAGGTTTGATTTCAGTCGGAGCCTTATGTGCTCTCACAACGGTTTTATTAATATATCAGTTAGGAACAACAAGAATATTATTCGCAATGAGCAGAGATAACTTTTTACCAAAATCACTTAATGCTGTTCATAAGAAATATAAAACACCACATGTTATGACCTGGTTGTCAGGCTTAATCGTCATTATATGTGCATTATTTATGGATCTGGATGTTTCAGCCGCTCTTTGTAATTTCGGCACATTCACATCATTTATTCTGATATGCATTATGGTTCTGATTTTACGTAAGACAGAACCTGACAGACCAAGACCCTTTAAGGTTCCGTTCTGTCCACTCTTTCCTATATTGGGTATTATAACTTGTGCATTTCTGATGTGGTGCAGATTTGCAAACGATGCAGATTCTCCGATGTACTTCCTGGTTTGGTTATTAATAGGTCTTGCCATTTACGCATTTTACGGATACAGTAATAAGCGGCGGAACGAAGATTAGTATTGCGCTATGTGTCCGTAGCTCAGTTGGATAGAGCGTAAGTTTCCGAAGCTTGAGGTCATGGGTTCGACTCCCATCGGACACGTTTTATAAAGGATATTATATGAAAAAAGTCTATATAGAAACACTGGGGTGCCAGATGAATAAATCAGATGCTGAACGTATGTTTGGCATGCTGGAATACCTCGATTACGAAAAAACAGAAGAGCCAAAGAAGGCTGATTTACTGATAATCAATACGTGTTCAATACGACAATTATCAGAAGATAAAGCCTATAGTCAAATCGGGGTTTGGGGAAAATGGAAAAAAAGACGACCAAATATAAAAATAGGTTTTTCAGGCTGCGTCGCACAACAAGTTAAAGAAGATTTATTTAAACGTGCGCCTTATGTTGATATGATTATTGGCACACAAAGACTGTACGAATTACCTGAACTTATAAAACGAATAGAAGCAGGGGAAAGAGTTTGTTCCTGTGACGAGACACCATATACAGAAAAAGATTATAAAATCAATCGTGTAAAAAGCATCAATGCCTGGGTCCCGATTATGGAGGGGTGCAACAACTTCTGCTCATACTGCATTGTTCCTTACACAAGAGGTAGAGAACGTTCAAGAAATTTTGAGAATATTATGAACGAAATCAAAAAGGCTCTGGCCGAAGGTTTTAAAGAAATAACACTTCTAGGGCAGAATGTAGACAGCTACAAGGGAAAGGGAACAAATGGAGAAGAAATAAACCTGTCGGGCTTACTAAAAGCAATTAACTCACTTGATGAATACGGTAAATTCAGAGTGCGTTTCGTAACCTCATACCCGACAGATATTACAGATGAACTAATCGATACCGTAAATGAATGTGATAAGGTGTGCGAATATTTTCATATTCCTATGCAGTCAGGGGATGATTATGTTCTAAAAAAAATGAACAGAAGATATGATGTTGCAACTTATAAAAAAATATGCGACCATCTACGTTCAAAAATTAAAGATGTAACAATTACTAGCGACTTTATAGCAGGGTTCCCCGGAGAAACTGAAGAACAGTTTCAAAATACTCTTAACTCAATGAAAATGCTAGAGTTGGACTATTCAAATACGGCAGCATATTCCCCAAGAGAAAAAACGGTTGCGGCGAAATGGGTGGATAAATATATTCCGGAAGATGAGAAAGTGGAACGACTTGCCAGATTAAATGAAACAAACAGAGAATGCTGCGTTTTATCCAACGAAAAATATATCGGACGAACAATGGAAATTCTTGTTGAGAAATTTGAGAACCACGATGGGAAAAATGTAATATCAGGAAGAACAAGAAATAACAAAATGGTTCACGTACCCTGCGATAAAGATTTAACCGGGGAATTTATTAACGTAAAAATCACTGGTTCTATGACCTGGTATCTCAAAGGCGAACAGTTAAACTAACCCTTAAATTTTATGAGAAGAGTTTGAAGGTTTTATCAACGTTGTCTTTGATAACGTTCTTTAAGGTATCCATTTCATTCTTGATAGCACTGCGTTCATTTTCACAAGCAGCGAGTTCAGCGTCATATCTTGCATCTTTTCTGTCGATTTTTCTCATATCAGCTTCATATTTT
>JAILHQ010000080.1 GCA_024695725.1 Cyanobacteria bacterium RUI128
TATCATGGTAATTTTATTTGAATGATGTTCAATTTATAAATTGTTACATTCTTACTAGCATGAATAGAGAGGGGTATTATATGGACGATAAACTTAAACAGTTTGGCAAAAGAGTTGCCTGGTTACGTTCTAAAAAGAACATAACCCAGGAAAAGCTTGCCGAACTTATCGGATATTCGACCAACCATATTTCAAAGTTGGAGTTAGCAAGAACTAATCCTTCCTTCGATTTAATAATAAAAATAGCGGATGCCCTGAATATTGAGCCGAAAGAATTGTTCGATATTGAGGCAAAATCTTCAAACGACGATCTTGTGGATGAAATTATACTTTCACTGAAAGATTTAACCCACCCGCAACAAGAATTTATTCATAAAACGATAAAAAATCTCATTGAATTATAAAAAAGGCAGAAATCATAAGACTTCTGCCTTTTTAAATTATATAAATATCAAATTTATTTTAATATTTACCCTTTAATATTTACCCCTATGCCATAGCTTTTTCTACAGCAACTGCACAAGCAACTGTTGCACCAACCATAGGGTTGTTACCCATACCGATAACGCCCATCATTTCAACGTGAGCAGGAACTGATGATGAACCTGCGAACTGAGCATCACCGTGCATACGGCCCATAGTATCTGTCATACCGTAAGAAGCAGGACCAGCTGCAACGTTATCAGGGTGAAGTGTACGACCTGTACCACCACCTGAAGCAACTGAGAAGTATCTTCTGTCGTTTTCGAAACACCATTTCTTGTAAGTACCTGCAACAGGGTGTTGGAAACGAGTAGGGTTAGTTGAGTTACCTGTGATAGAAACATCAACACCTTCTTTAATCATAATAGCAACACCTTCTGATACATCATCAGCACCGTAGCATCTTACTTTTGCTCTTTCGCCGTCAGAGAAAGGAGTTTCTTTAACGATTTTCAATTCGCCTGTTTTGTAATCATATTCTGTTTCAACAGCTGTGAAACCATTGATACGAGCGATTACATAAGCAGCATCTTTACCGAGACCGTTCAAAATTACTCTCAAAGGTTCTTTTCTTACTTTGTTAGCGTTTCTTGCGATACCGATAGCACCTTCAGCAGCTGCAAAAGATTCGTGACCTGCCAAGAAGCAGAAACATTTAGTTTCTTCTCTCAACAACATTGCGCCCAAGTTACCGTGACCGAGACCAACCTTACGGCTGTCACCAACAGAACCCGGAACTGCGAATGCCTGCAAACCTAAACCGATAGCTTCAGCAGCATCAGCAGCGTTTGTAATACCTTTTTTAATAGCGATAGCGCAACCTAAAGTGTATGCCCAAGAAGCGTTATCGAAAGCGATTGGTTGAATGCCTTTTACGATAGCATCAACATCTATTCCTTTAGACAAACATAATTCTCTAGCTTCATCCAAAGAGCTGAAACCATATTCAGGAAGAACTTTAGCTAAAGTAGCCTCACGTCTGTCTTGTCCTTCAAATTTTGCCATTTTTTATTTCCCTTTTTAATTTTTATTCTACTAATTTTTACGGATAAGGTTTACCCCTTACCCCTACCCTATTCTTGACGAGGGTCGATATATTTAACCGCATCAGCAAATCTGCCGTAAGTACCGATATTCTTTTCGAAAGCTTCTTTATAATCAGTACCTGCTTTAATAGCATCCATAAACTTACCTAAGTTAATGAACTGATAACCGATAACTTCATCATTTTTATCAAGACCCAACTTCAGGATATAGCCTTCGGTAAGGTTGAGGTAACGAACACCTTTTTGCTTAGTAGAGTGGATAGTACCACACATAGAGCAAAGACCTTTACCCAAATCTTCCAGACCTGCACCAACAGGCAGACCATTTTCAGAGAACGCTGTCTGAGTTCTGCCGTAAACGATTTGCAAGAATAATTCTCTCATTGCAACGTTGATAGCATCACAAACAAGGTCAGTGTTTAACGCTTCAAGAATAGTTTTGCCCGGAAGAATTTCGCCTGCCATAGCAGCAGAGTGTGTCATACCTGAACAACCGATGGTTTCAACCAACGCTTCTTGAATAATACCTTCTTTAACGTTTAAAGTTAACTTACAGGTACCCTGTTGTGGAGCACAGCAGCCGCAACCGTGAGTTAAACCTGAAATATCTTTAATTTCTTTACATTTTGTCCATAGTCCTTCTTGAGGAATTGGAGCAGGAGAACCCTTAACACCGCGATGAACACAGCATTTTTCGGCAATCTCTGATGTGATTTGAATTTGATCCATTTTGCCTCCTTCTTTACTGTATTAACAGAATCATTTTCTCTCTTATCAATGAAATAATTGTATCGTAAACAAAAAAATAATAAAAGCGACTTAAACTTCTAAATGCATGCAAGCAGGTACATCCATGGCTCTCGGCTGAAAACCCTGAGATGCATAAAAATCAACTGCAGCCTGAGAAGACTTGACATAAATAGGTTTGTCCCAATATCTTTCCTTCAGTAGATCTATCAAAGATTTCCCAACATGTTTGTATTCTCTGTCATGCGAGTTTACGATATTTGTATCCGGTCTGACCTGGAACCAGTTTATTTCGTTTTCATTGAATCTTGACTCTGAAAACAGCATCAGCCCGAGTATTTTTTTAGGATCTAATTTATGAAAATCTTTTGTTTGTTCTGTCACGGCATAATAATGTTCTTTTTCGATATCGTCGTATTCATAACCCTTCACTGCTTCGTGAAAGACATCGGAAGCGTAACGCGCGCCCTGTTCATTCCATTCGATAGAAGTAGCATACAGCGATTCAATATCGTTCGCATCGTCTTTATCAAGCTCAACAATGTTAACTCTTGCAGGAGAATAACCGCCCTTGTCATCTTTCTTCAGAACCGGAGCTCTTTTAACAAAATTTGCAGTAAAGTTTATCGTGTTCATTTTACTGCCCTCCAGCACAAATCACACACATCTTTTGATTTATTTACGAACCCCATTTTTCTGTAAAATTTTCTCGCGCTGTAATCAGACCAGACTGCGATATCTTTTTGTGGATATTCAGACTGAACGTATTCAACAAGTTTTTTACCAACTTGTTTGTATTTACGCAGAAAATTATTAGACCTGCTTGTTGACGGGTTAACCTCAAGCAAACCTATTTCATTAGCAGGATCGGCATTCTCATAAAACAGCATAAGTCCGAGTATTTTATCCGCCGAAAGTTTGTCAAAACCACCTGTTTGTGTTGTGAGTGCATAATAATGATTTTTGTGCAGATTTGACCTGTAATTGCCCTGTATTGCAATATCAAGCATACTGCCGGCATACCTGCCGCCATTTTTCATCCAGGCTGAAGAAGCATCAGAAAACGCACGCATATCATTTCTGTTTGCGCGCTCGAGCTCAACAATCGAAACTTTCTGGTCTTTATAATTCAACCACGAAGTTCTTTGCTGAATTGTCGGTTTATCAACTAATCTTGCAGTAAAACTAACTGTGCACATACTGATATAATGCACGTAAATTTATTTTTTGTCAGGGTAAATTATTCACCAAAAGTCATTTGAGAAGAAATCTCGGCAACAACTCTCGAAACATCAGCTCCGCCTATTGCAACCTCTAAAACAAGCTGTGAATTGAGTAATATTGTTTCACGATATTCCATAGTATCAACGTCAATAATACTAAACTCAATAAAATCGTCACCGACAAAATCAAGTTTTCCGTATTCGTTACCTGATACCCAGCGTAAAAACATGTACTGTTGTTCTAATTCTTTTAATCTCTCTAACATTTTCATATTCTAACCTGCTCTTCTTTCATTTTATATTTTAGTGATTTTTTTATAAAAGTCAAAAGCGGTAAATAAATTTTAATATTTTGTTAAATTATAGTTTATCGGCAAAGCTGATAAGGTCGTCAAGTCTTTATTTCGTTAAGGTGGTGAGCAATATTTTCATTTACCCCTACACCCATGATTTTGTAGTACAATAAAACTATGAAGAGAATACAACAATTATCCAAGAACGTCATAAATCAGATTGCGGCAGGGGAGGTTATCGAAAGACCGGCATCGGTAGTAAAAGAGCTGGTTGAGAACTCTATTGATGCGGGTGCAACAAAGATAAGCATTGACATAACCAACGAATGCAGAAACATACGTGTTGCAGACAACGGTTCGGGTATTCATCCTGACGATATTGTTTTGGCGTTTTCAAAGCATGCCACAAGCAAAATCGAAACAGGTGATGATTTGTATAATATTCACACTCTCGGGTTCAGAGGTGAGGCTCTTGCAAGTATCATTTCAATTTCAAAAGTTACCTGTACAACACGAACCAAAGATTTTGACTACGGCACAAAGGTTGTATGCGAGAATTCGGAAGTTGAACATTCTCAGACAGGCTGTGCGGTCGGTACTATTATGCAGATAAGCGACTTATTTTATAATATCCCTGCAAGACTGAAGTTTTTAAAATCAGAAAAGACCGAATTATCATATATCACGGAACTTTTGACGGCTATTGCACTGTCAAACCCTGATGTCGGAATTGAGCTTAAGAACAACGGTAAAACCCTTCTCAAAACAGACGGTATCGGGGGGGTTGAGGGTGTCATAAAGAACCTGTTTTCTAAAGATCTTTTTAACCATTTAAGAAAAACCGAAAAGGACGATAAGTTATCAAAAATAGAGATGAGCGGATATGTGAGCACCCCTGATTTTACCCGTTCATCAAAGAAAGATTATCATATATTTGTGAACAACAGGACTGTGAAATGTCCGATATTTATCAAAGCGATAGACATGGCGTACAAAAACACTCTTCCTAACGGGAAATATCCGTTTGTTGTTATGAACCTGAATATTCCGGCAGAGGATATTGATATCAATGTTCACCCGACAAAGAAAGAGGTTAAATACAAAAACCCAAATCAGATTTTCAATTTTATCAGAATAACTGTTGAACAGGGGCTATCGAACATGCCTGCCGCAAGACCGGTCGCAGAGTTTTCGGGTTACAGCAGACCTGAGCCTGAAGTTACGGAAAACTATTTTCAGCCACAGGTTGAAGATATTAACACTAGCAGACTTACAGAAATCTTTTCTTCAGCTGATACACCTGCAGAAAGAACGAATTACACACCTGTTCAACCTGTTGCTAAACAACAAAATTTTATAAAAGAAGAAGAGATAAAACAGCGTGAAAAAATTATAGGGCAGTACAAGGATACCTATATTTTAGTTGAGGTTGATGACGGGCTTGAGATTATTGATCAGCACATTGCAGACGAAAGATATATATATGAAACGCTGAAATCACAAAAGGCGCAGGCATCACAAATGTTGTTTGTTTCAGATGTTATAGAAATAGATTTAAAAGAGAGTGAAATCATAAAGAATAATCTGGATAAGTTTGAAAAATTCGGATACGGAATTGAATTTCTGAATGATACAGAAATCATATTTAGAAAGGTGCCTCAAGCATTATCAAAATACAGTACAAAAGAGATTTTGAACGATATTATGGAAAACATTGAGGGCGACATTAATAACTTAGAAGAAAAAATTTTGATTACGACCTCTTGTAAGGCAGCAGTTAAGGCAAACACACCGTTAAATCTTTTCCAGATGGAGGAAATTGTAACAAGATGGAGAGGCTGTAAAAACCCTTATACATGCCCGCATGGAAGACCTATATCGAAAGTATTAAAACATAACGATATAGCAAAGTTTTTCATGAGAAACGAATAAATAATAATTAAAGCTTAAAATCGCCGTTCTTTTTGATATGTTCAACGAGTCCGCCATCTTCAAGCAATTTAATCATAACCGGAGGAAGCGGTTCTATCGATATCATGGTCCCTTTGGTAATATTATTAATACAGCCATTTTCGATATCCAAATCTAATTCATCACCGGCATCTATACCGTCAGTATCACATTCGATGGCTAACAGCCCGATGTTGATAGAGTTTCTGTAGAAAATACGTGCAAACGATTTTGCTAATACTGCCCCGACACCTGCAATTTTAATAATCTGAGGAGCATGCTCACGAGAAGAACCGAGTCCGAAATTATTACCTGCGACAACGAAATCGCCTTTTTTCATTCTTGATGCAAAGGTTTCGTCAGCATCTTCAAGAACGTGCTTAGAAAACTCTTTCAAATCAGAACGAAGGTGAAACAATCGTCCCGGTGCGATGTGGTCTGTTGAAATATTATCTCCGAATTTAAAAGCAGTTCCTTTCATATTATATCCTCACTTCTTGGTTTTACCGGGGTTCGTATATATTTCCCCTTACATTTACCCCCACCCCATTGTAACATAAAAAGCGGGACAAGAGTCCCGCTTAAAAACTTTTGGAATAATTTTCCCTTGATGACTTATTTAAATACAATGTCATCTGTTGCCTGAAGCTGTTTCTTTCTGATCAGATGCATAGTTGCATCTACCAATAATTCAAAAGACGCATCACTGATTTCAGGGAAGTCGGTCTTTATTTGTTCGCCAACCATTGCTTCAAGTCTTCTCTCGTCGGCAAGAGTTTGTAGTTCAGTATTAGAAGTCAATAAGTCCGAGTAGTCTCTGCGACTAACCTGCTGAGATTGAGCAAAACTCAACCATAATGACTTAGGATTGATACTTTGATGAATCTTATTTATTGATTTCTTCAAGTTGTCAAACATACATAGACTCCTACACACCATTATATTTAATTAAAGTACATCATGCACGAAAAATTCACTAAGTTAACATTTTATTGTTACATTAGTTTACAAAAACAAAGATTTTTTTGACTTTCTGAAAAACATCATTAAAACAAGAACAGAAACGATAGAGGTGTATATATGTTCTTGATGGATTTATTCAGATTTACCAACAAATGCAGCCATGACCATGTGTCATTGGACTCAACTTACAGTTATTGCCCTGACTGCGGCGAGCTTATTGAAAACGAATGGTTTATTACCCGTTGCGCATGCTGCGGTATCAAACAGAGAGCAATAATAAAGAACGGCGAGATTATGCCGCTTGATAACTTTTGCCGTAACTGTGGCGGACATGAATATACGGTTGAAAAATTACCGAGAATAAACTTTATAGATATTAATTACGCAGTATTAGTTAAAACAGTTGTTCGTGAAGAAGATACCGTTGAAGAAGTTACCCAATGCTGGGAAGAAAAAACCACGAACACACCAAAACTGCTCCAATTATTCCAATAGCATCGGCCAAAAGCCCTACTAATATTGCATACCTAAATTTTTTGATACCTACTGAGCCGAAATATACGGACAATACGTAGAAGGTTGTTTCAGAGCTGCCGACAATTACTGCGCATAATTTTGTAACGTAAGCGTCAGGCCCAAACTTGTGCGCAACATCGGTAAACAGCCCAAGAGTTGCAGAACCTGATAGTGAACGGGTTATCATAACAGGAATCGAATCAACCGGGATATGACATACATTCAGAATAGGTGCTAAAAGTTTCGAAATTACGTCCATTACGCCTGATGCCCTGAACATGGAAATACAAATAATTATTGCAACAAGGTAAGGTATTATATTAATCGCAACCTTAAACCCGTCTTTTGCACCCTCTGTAAATTCTTCGTACACAGGTACTTTTTTAACAATGCCTACTGTTAATATTACTAATATGATGAACGGTAATGCATAAAGAGATAAAAGATTAATCATCATTTACCTCCTTTGTTTCTACGGGGTTTACTCCATTTACCCCCTTATTTACCCCATTTACCCCATTTACCCCCTGGAAAAGTTTTGCCAGAAGGATAGCAGAGATAAATGCAACAGATGTAACAATGAATGTCGGAACAATTATTTCGGTAGGGTTTTTAGAACCGACTGCTACAAGAACGGCAATAACCGTTGCCGGTATTAACTGAAAACCTGCAGTATTCATACCCAAAAACATACACATAGCATCTGATGCGGTATCTTTTTCTTCGTTAATCTCCTGCAAGTCTTTCATAACCTTAAGCCCTATAGGAGTAGCCGCATTAGTCAACCCTAAGGCGTTTGCCGAAACACTCAGAGCTATATTTCCTATTGCGGGGTTTTCCGGCGGGACATCTTTAAATAACCATTTTGTAATCGGTTTTATTAACTTTGCAATAAGCTGAACCAGACCTGCTTTTTCTGCAATTCTCATAATTCCGAGCCAAAAAGCCATTATACCGATAAGCGACAACGCTATTTTCACGGAGATATCAGCACCCTCAAGTATTGCATTGACGACCTCCTGAGTTCTGCCGTTTATTATTCCGAATATTATTGAAAATACAACCAGAAAATAAAATATATAATTCATGAGTTCATTATACTATAATTACGTCACCCGGTTCAATTTACAAAACTACATTAAGCACAAATTTCAAAAACACCCCAAATCATGGTCAGTTTCTCATTTTGAGAATTAATCAAGTATTTTTACAAAGAAGTTTACAAAACTTTGGTAAATTTTTCATAAAAAAATTTAAATTCCCATTTTTCTATTTACTATTCAATATCGACCTTTTATTAAGATTTATTATGTAAAAAAAACGTCATGCATGACAAAAAAACAAAGACAAAAGAATATTATGGAGTTAATATATAAGAACACGGTACATCCGTTACCTGTTTTCTAAACGATGGCAACTAATATATCATTTGTTTGTAGGATGTACAGGATAGTTGAATAAAGTATAATGACAATGCGGTTAGTATTTCGGGAGGCGTTTTAAGTGTTAGAACACGGTTATATACAGATATATACAGGAGATGGCAAGGGCAAAACAACAGCATCTTTAGGATTGGCATTGAGAGCATTGGGACACGGCTGGAATGTAATGATTATCCAATTTACAAAAGGGGATTCAGCAACTTCATACGGAGAAATTATTTCAGCATCTAAGTATTTACCAAATCTTGATGTTAAACAGTTTGGAATGGACAGAGTTGTATATTCTAACAATATCTGCATTTCAGATTACAAAGAAGCTAAGAAGGGCTGGGAATTTGCTAAAGAAGCTATCTTCAGCGGTAAGTATCAGCTTGTTATTCTTGACGAATTGAATATCTGTGTTGACATGAATATGATTAAGGTTTCTGACGTTAAAAACGTATTATTAAACAAACCGGACAATCTTGAAATTGTTTTAACAGGCAGAAATGCACACCCTGAGCTTAAGGCTTTGGCACACTTGGTTACAGAAATGAAACCAATCAAACACTATTTCGATATTGGTGTTATGGCTCGTGAGGGTGTTGAATACTAGATAGTATTGAATGACGGGAACTTTATCCGTTTGATTTACCATCTATGTTAACAGATTTAGGTCACATGTTGAAAAATAAGAGAGAGAGTTTTTTAAGCGAACATTTGTTCGCTTTTGTTTTATAATAATGAAGTAATAAGCACAAAGGAAGCATTATGCGTATTAGTAGTATTAACAATATAGGATACCTTGACATGCAGACCATTCACAAAGTATTATCTTCCGACAAGATTTCCTTCAATGACAAAATAAGTTTTGTTCGTAAAAACAGTGCAGTAATAAAGGATCTTGTAGACGCAAATATTACCTCCTCAGAATATCAAAAACTAATGCAAAAACGACCACTGAAGAAATTCAAACCGTTAAGAAATTCATACACAAAAAGGGGTGATAAGATACTTCTTGCCGGTTCTCTTGGCGTACCTGTTTCAGAAGTTGATGACTGCATCAGTGAGGCATCAGATAGAATTGAAAATCGCACAGATATACATATAGAACCAACCGAAGAATTGAACAAAATGAAAACCTATGTGTACAGACACGGAAAACCGGAGCAGCTTGTTAACTTTTTAGATTATGAGCTTAGCTCGGCAAAAGATATTTTAGGGTGCTTGTATAGGACATTAGAATATAATGCAGGTGGGGTTGCTGATTATTTTGTACGACCTATTCACAGAATGAGTAATCGTACACTCGTAAGCCTGTACAGCACCATAGACAGAAATCTGACTGAATGCCAAAGACAGGGCATTGTGTCACAAAGCGAAAAAGACAGAAATGCTGAATGGGCATTAGTTAAAATATGCCAAATTCAGAGCAATTCAAAATTGATAAATGCAGTAAAAACATACAAAAAACTAAAGGCAGCATACTAATGAATAACTATTATGAATTATATATAAAAATTAACCCTGATATGGAAGATGATGTCGCAAATATTTGTTTTGAGAATCTTGACTGTGAGGGTGTTATTTTAGAGGAACAAAAATTCAAAGATTTGGAAATGACCGAAACCTCAAGAGGGACATTGAAGGTGTTTTTAAGATCTTTAGAAACCCCTGACGGTTCTGATGTGTGTGAGTTTATAAAATCAACACGCAGCGAGCTTCTTGAAAGCGGGTTTGACGAAGACGAGCTTGGCAGCTGGGACTGTGCACTGTTAGAAAAAGAAAATGAAGACTGGTCTAAGAAATGGAAAGAGAATTGGGAGGTTACCCATATAACTGACAGAGTTGTAATTGTACCTTCATGGCTTGAATACAAACCGAAAGGTGATGAATTTACGGTTTCTCTTGATCCGGGATGTGCTTTTGGTACCGGCACACACCAGACAACCCAGCTTTGTGTTGTGGGTATGGAGCAATTTCCGGAATTGATTGAAGGCAAACGTGTTGCCGATATCGGTATGGGCTCGGGAATTTTGTCTATCATTGCGAAAAAATACGGTGCTGAATATGTTTACGGCTGCGATAATGACCCTACCGTTATTGATGTGGCAAAAGAAAATGCCCAAAAGAATAATGTTGAATGTGTTTTTGAATTGGGAACGGCTGACAAAATCGAAGAACAGTTTGATTTTGTCTGTGCCAATATTTTGCACAACGTACTTTATGAGATTATGCCCGATTTAAAACGTATTGTTAAAGATGACGGGGTAATCGCGCTTTCAGGTATTATGGATAACAAGAAAGATATCGTACTTGAGGCAATAGAAAACAACGATTTAAACATTCTTGAAATAAATAATATGGAACCTTGGATATCATACGTTGTCGGCAAATAGTTTAGAACAAACTTTGCTGATAGCTGTTAATCTTCTTACCCAAATGTCTGTAACCTTCAGGTGAAACTTTACGTCCACGCGGGGTTCTCTGAAGAAGCCCTGACTGCAGCAGATACGGTTCACAAACGTCTTCAAGCGTTCTGACATCCTCACTCAAAGCGGCTGCAATGGTTTCTATCCCTACCGGGCCACCGTCATATTTTTCTATAATCAGATTCAACATCGCTCTGTCTGTAGTATCAAGCCCAAATTCGTCAATATTAAGCACATCAAGCGAACTGTCGGCAACTTCATCAGTAATAACGCCGTCATACTTTATCAGAGCAAAATCTGAAACTCTTTTTACTAACCTGTTCGCAATACGCGGTGTTCCCCTGGAACGTCTTGCAATAGATACGGCACCTTCATCCGTAATTTTAATATCAAGTATTCCTGCAGTACGTTTTATCACTTGTGTCAGTTCCTCTATTGTATAGAACTGTAATCTGTGAATAATACCGAACCTGTCTCTGAGTGGACCAGAGAGCTCACCTGCTTTTGTTGTGGCACCTATGAGAGTGAACTTAGGCAGAGGCACTCGTAACGTTTTAACCGTTTGAGATTTCCCTGTTGTCATATCCAGTGAAAAATCTTCCATTGCAGGGTAAAGAATCTCTTCAGCGACTTTATTCAGACGATGAATTTCGTCAATGAACAATATTTCTCCGCCTTTTAATGACATCAAGATCCCGATTATATCTCTCGGACGCTCGAGTGACGGTGCTGAAGTTATTTTTATATCCGTTCCCATTTGTTCTGCAATAACCCCTGCAAGTGTAGTTTTACCCAAGCCCGGAGGCCCGTAGAACAAAAGATGGTCAAGCGGTTTTTCTCTCAGTTTAGCCGCCTCTATGGTTATTTTTAAAGTTTCTTTTAAAGCAGTCTGACCTATGTAATCTTCAAAAGTTTTAGGGCGAATACTGTTTTCAAACGTTTTGTCATACTCAATAGACTCCGTTTTTATAACAGGGTTTTTTCCTTTGTCAGAAGGTTTATTTTTAAAATCATTATCATCCGATATAATAGCCATGATTTAATTATATCACAGATTTAGACAACAGACTCAAACAAATCACCCAGAGATTCCGCTGCACCTGACAGTCCTTCAGATGCGCTGTCAATAATATTTCCCAGTGTATCCATAAAACCTGACGAATGTTCGGCAACACCGCCCATAATATCCGCCCCTGCGCCTTCTGCAATTCCTGCACCAACGATATCATCTGCAGCAGATGTACCCGCTTTTTCAGCTCCTCTGAATATATTTCTGGCACCGCCAAATATTGAATCAACCCCCTTACCGCCGTTTACAATATCATCTATTATTGCGAAATCAACCATCCTGTCTATAGTTTCACCTGCAACATCAGACGGTCTGTCAGGGTTGCCTGCATGCCTGCGTCCAAACATTTCTTCCTGAGATCTAAAATTAAAACCGGTTTTTTGCTCAGTACCCGATTTTTTAGGGTTAATTATCTGTCCCTGTTCATTTATGTATATTGTCGGTTTAACCTTCTTTTGCTGAGGTTTCTGCTTTGGCGGAGGCATAGTAATAGTTATGTCCGCTTCACTGACATGAACAACGTTTTCTTTTGGTGGTTCAGAAACCTTTACATCAGGTTTAAAAGACTTTTTTTTAGAGGAGAGGCAATATCATTTTTTACCCCTGATAATTTATCAAAAGCGCCTTTAATTTTATGCCTACCCAAGACAGCCAGTAAAACAAGCGCAACACCGCCTGTTATAGCGCTGATGGTTTTCCAGTCATACTTATATTTGTCTTTCCAGGCTTGTTTTTCAATTTTTTGTTCAATTAAGTCTGAGCCTGTCGGGACATTCGGTTCTTTAACAGGTTCCCCGCGTTTTACCTGTTCCACACTTGTATAATTTGGTTGAAATCCGGAGATTCTTTGAATATTCATGTATTTAACCCCACTTATCTACATTAAACACCCTAAAGAATTAATTTGCTATTTTGTTAAATAATTATTTACAAATTCATTGAATCCAGAGTAATGCCGTCTATTTTTTGCAAAGCTTTTTTGAGTGGGATCAATTCGGAATTATCAACTATTTCAAGCAGAATAATACCGTAATTAGCACATATATTACTGCAATTACCATGCAAACCGATTCTGGTTTTTATGATACAGCCGAATTTTGAAATCACATCCTGAAATATGGGTGAAGTTGATATTCTGTCGGGGATTTTTATACCTAAGATAATTGTCATACCCCCATTTTAATCTGCATTTTTGGGGTTACAATACCTGAACGGACTAACCTAATTATCCATTCTTTGTTGTTCTCTTTTTAAGAACTCACAGTCAGCCTCAAGCCTTTTATCATCCATTTTATCAATAAGTTCTTCAATATTTTTAAGCTGTCCGAGCTCAAACCCGACTTCTGCCAAAAGCACGCAGTCATTACAAAGCCTGTAATTGTTGTACTGTATTGAACCTGCAAGCGGAGCATCCTGTCCGCAGGCATCACACTGAAAATATTCGTTGGCACTTTCAGGGTTATCTTCTATATCGTCAAGCCTCATTTGCTCAACAACCTTTTGCATTTCTTCAATAACTTCTTCTTTTGTTCTTTCAGGTTTTGCCATTATTTTATTAACTCCTTCATTTCTCTGACCGCCTGCGGCAGACCGACAAAAATTGCTCTTGCAATTATACTGTGACCTATGTTCAATTCGTAAAGCCCGTCAATTTCGTGCATTCTTTTTACGTTTTGGTAGTTCAGCCCGTGACCTGCGTTTACCTTCAGCCCAAGACTGTGAGCATATTCTGTTGCATTCTTCAGATCAAGGAAAGCCTTTTGTTCATTTTCCGTTCCGAACGAATTAGAATAAGTACCCGTATGAAGTTCAATAAACTGTGCCCCCGTTTTATATGCAGCCTCAACCTGATTTTTTGAAGGGTCTATGAATAAACTTACTTCTATCCCTTTTTCAACCAACGGTTTTACAAATTTTATCCCGCGCTCAAGTTGCCCTGCGATATCCAGACCGCCTTCCGTCGTGAGCTCCTGTCTTTTCTCAGGGACTATACAAACAGCATCAGGCAATAATTTGAGTGCAATTTCCTGCATTTCATCAGTCATAGCCATTTCAAGATTAAGCTTCGTTTTAAGTGTCTTTCTGATTACTTCGACATCATTATCTTTTATGTGGCGTCTATCCTCTCTTAAATGTGTTGTAATTGAATCCCCGCCGTTTGCAATACAAATTTTTGCCGCTTCCAAAACGTCAGGTTCAACCCCGCCTCTTGCATTTCTTAAAGTCGCAACATGATCAATATTTACACCTAATAACATTTTTTATCCTCTACTATTAACCAATTTATCCCACATCAATACGAACACCGGTTGATTTATCAAAGAATAATATATTTTCAGGGCTAAGCGCCAATTCTAACTTCTCACCGATTTCGTAATCCGGCGAAAGTTTTGCGGAACATTTCTTACCCTGAATATCAAAATAAGCTATTTTCTCACTACCAAGCATTTCGCTTATCTCAACCTCCACAACAAATTTATGTTCTCCAATGGTCATATTTTCAGGTCTTATGCCCAATACAAGCTCTTTTACATTATTCAGTCTGTTGATTATTTCCTCAGGAAGCGGAATAAAAGTATTCTCGAACTTAAGCCCGCCGTTTTCCACAACCGCATCAATAAAATTCATCTGTCCGATGAACCCTGCAACAAAAGTATTTGCCGGATAAGAATAAATATTTTTCGGGGTATCAACCTGTTGAATAACACCCTTATCAAGCACAACAATTCTATCCCCCATAGTCAACGCCTCTGTTTGATCGTGCGTTACATAGATGAATGTCGTATCAAGCCTTCTGTGAAGTTTCTTTATTTCTGAACGCATCTGGACACGCAATTTTGCATCAAGGTTAGATAACGGTTCGTCCATCAGAAAGACTTTGGGGTTTCTCACCATAGCACGACCGAGCGCAACACGCTGTCTTTGTCCGCCCGAAAGTTGTTTTGGCTTTCTGTCCAAATATTGTGTCAAATCCAGAACTTCCGCAACTTCTCTTACCTTTTCATCAATAACTTTTTTATCGGTTTTTCTCATCTTCAAACCGAATGCGATATTATCATAAACGCTCATATGAGGGTAAAGTGCGTAACTTTGAAAAACAAATGCAATATCTCTGTCCTTCGGATGAACGTTATTTACGACTTTATCACCGATTAAAATCTGACCTGACGTAATATCTTCAAGCCCTGCAATCATTCTCAGAATAGTTGATTTTCCGCAGCCTGATGCACCGACAAGCACAATAAACTCTTTATCTGATATTTCCAGATTTATGTTATTTATAATAGTTTTTGTTTTGTCATACGACTTACAAAGATTTTTTAAACTAACATTACTCATTCTCAGTATTCTCTCTCGGAATAATTATATTAAACACAAGACCCTTCATCGGCAGAATTTCTGCCCATATAACGCCGCCTAATTCTTTTGCGATATTAGCGACAGTGCCTAAAGCAAGCGCTCTTGAAATTGTTCGTTTGTTGGAACTGTCAACAACCGCATACGGATTAAATAACGTTGCCAACTCATTTTCAAGAATTGTTATATTGTTGCTGGACATAGAAATCTGAATGGCAGATTTCAGAGAAAGGTTTCTTGCAGATAAAAATTCTTCATCAGCATCTGATACAGAAACGTTAACCGTACCGATTTCAATTTCTCTCATCAAGGTTTCCAGCAAATTATAAACCATCATTTTAAACGAAGTTTCTTTTTGAACAATATTTCTCTTCAGATTTTCGGCAACACTGAATTCGACATTAACCGCCTTATCCTGATAAATATGCTTGTTGGCCTTTATTATAAAATCAATTACTGTTACAACATTGAAACGCTGTTCTTCCGTATCGAGCAGATTACCTTCCGTTTGCGAAAGTTCAACCAGCTTGCTGAAGAAATAAAGTAATTCGGTTGAATTTTTCTTGATAATATTTGCATATTTAGTCTGCTTATCCGAAACACTGCCTGCCATTCCGTCAATGATGGCCTGAGCAAAACCTATATTAGACTGGATAGGTGCATTGAACTCGTTTGCAAGTTTAACCAGAAAACAGTTTTTGTCACTGTTGATTTTCTGTGCAGATTCTTGTTCTTCAAGTATATTAGATATTCTCTTATAATTCTGGGTTGAATCTCTGAGGGCAACAACATAACCGTCTTCCACTTCCCTTGCAGTGATTTCAAAATATTCTTCGTCGTGAGCATATTTTGCTATCAGAGCCTTGTGAGAATTTGCGGAATTTTTTATCAAATCATAACCGTTATCCAAAAGGTCATTTATTGATTTTGAAACAAGCAAACCTTCATCAACTCTGAACAAATCATGCACAACATCATTTGCCCACTGAATAATCGCATTTGTACCCACAAACACAATACCGTCGGGCAAATTAGCCTGAATATCAATATTCTTCTGTATAGAAAGTATTTTACGAATATCCATATATACCCCTTATGCGGTTATTCTACCACAAACATTTTCTGTTATAAACAAATAGAAATAATTTTGAAATAAAACAACAAAAAAGAGACTCAAAAAAGTCCCCTTTTTGTCAGTTATATTTATCTTCCTTAAGAAATTCTGCCCGGAACAACAACTCCGCCCTTTAAGTTTTTCTTATAGAATTCAACGTGCGGCTGAAGAACACTGTCAAGAACTTCTGGAAGTTTTTTTCCTGTCATTACAGCAGTAACAATTTCCTGATAAACAGTTGCATAAGCTCTTAACTGAGTCATAGCACCTGCGGCTGCAGGAGTAAGACCGAGCTTAGATGTTTCTAATTCTTCAACGAATAAAGCACCTGTAGAATCATATGATTTTGTCAAAGCTTCAATATATGCTTTTGCATTTTCTGAGCATACCCCGTTATCAGATGGCACTGTAAGTGCAAACACAAGTTTGTTTGCAGGGTTAAAGTGAGCTTCTGCAGAGTGGTGCATTGCATCAGGAACTTTTGCAACCTGTTTTAAGGTATCTTTCACTGATTCATTCTGCATTTGAGCATGCCAGTAAACCGTATTCTCAAACATAGAACCCATATACTGATGAACTGATGCATCAATACCGTTCAGTTTTGCGTGAGCCCAGAAAATACCTTCTTTCAGTGCATCATTTTCGTCCAAATCTGCGGAGAAAGACAACTTTGAAACTTCAAGTGCCGCATGCAATAAAGAAACCATATCTTCCTTCTTCATACCAGCCCAGATAAGAGTGAATAATGCGTGATCGTCAAACGCGGAGAATCTGCCGCCTACATCATCGTGGATGAACAAGTCACCTATCCAGCCTTGTTCGATTGATGTTCTTCTTAATTCTGACTTTTCGGCATTTTTATCAGTTACTGCTATAAAGTGTTTTGCAGATGCTTTAAGCGCATCAGCTTCAGATAAACCTTGTGCTTTATACGCATCAATAAGCATTCTCTGAACTCTTAAGAAACCATCTTTTGTTTCAAAAGTAGAACCTGATTTTGATGCAATCATAAAGTTTGAGGATAAAACATTGTTATCTAACTTAGCTAAAAATCTTTCCAAACTAACCGAATCAACATCAGAATAGAACTGTACTCTGTCAGCACAAATATTCAAACCGTTAATTGAGAGCATATGTTCAACGGTATGTTTAGAACCACCGATACCCATAACACTCAATACCTTATTTCCGGTTTGTGCTCTGAAGTTTTCAGCCATTGTGTATAATTCATCCAATCTGTTAATTTGTTCTTGAGGAAGATTAACCCAGTTCAAGAACTTACCTTCTTTATTAGCTCTCATTGACAATTCATTTACGAATTCAGAAACTCTCGATTTATAACCTGAGAAATCGATACCTGAAAAAGTTGTTTTCAATTCACGCATTTTTGTAACCATAATTCCTTTTCCTTTTTTTAGTAACCTACATTATATATTTTATTATAAAAATAAATTAAAGTTTATCGGACAACTATGTTGTCTTTAAATGGGAAATGGAAAGTTGAAAATGGGGAATATCTTAATAGCCTGACGGCTATGCATATTATATATTTTTATATGCGTGAACGACAGCAAACAAAAATAATTTTCCATTATCCATTTCCAATTTTCAATTAAAATTATAGTTTTCCCCCCCCCCAATTTACTAAATTTTATTTTAATGATAATATATTCTGGTAAAAGATTTTAAGGAGAGCATTTATGTGCGGAATAGTCGGATATATTGGGGAAAAGTCAGCAGTTGATATTCTGTTAAACGGTCTTACAAAACTAGAATATCGCGGATACGATTCATCAGGTATCGCTTTGAACAACGGCGGTCATATCGAGTTATACAAGGCTGTCGGGAAATTAAATAATCTTAAAGACAATATCAAACCGATTAAAGATGAGCTTAACAAGGCGACCATAGGTATCGGCCATATCCGCTGGGCAACTCATGGCGCTCCTACTACGGTAAACGCACACCCGCACACTTGTAACTGCGGGAAATTAGTTCTGGTACATAACGGTATTATTGAAAACTACCAGGAACTCAGAGCAGAATTAGAAAAACAGGGCTGCCTGTTCAAATCACAAACCGATACTGAAACAGTCGCACACCTTGTTGCAAGAGAGTTTGATAAAACAAAAGATTTAGCGGAAGCTGTCAGACTTGCAACCCAAAAGATAGAAGGGGCTTATGCACTTTGCGTACTTCATCAGGACGCAAAAGACACCATTGTTGCAACAAAAAGAAACGCTCCGTTAGTTGTCGGTATCGGAGAAGGCGAATATTTTGTAGCGTCAGACGTACCAGCTATTATTGATTACACCAAGAAGGCTATGTACTTAGATGATAACCAAATTGTTACCCTGACAAGAACTTCAATGAAACTTGTTGACAAGAACAACAAAGAAATTCAGGGCAAAATCGAAGTTCTTCCGTGGGAACCTGTTGCATTGAGCAAAATGGGCTACAAACACTACATGATGAAAGAAATTCACGAACAGCCGAGCATTATAAGAAACCTGTTGAGCGGTAAGATTACAGGAATAAACGAAAATCTTAATCTAAAAGAAGTTCAGCTTGATAAAGAAACGGTAAAAAAACTGAACCGTATCCAGATAGTAGCATGCGGTACATCATTACACGCAGCTATGGTCGGGAAATATATTTTAGAAGACTTATGCGGAATTGCGGTTGATGTTGAACCGTCAAGCGAATATATTTACAGAAAGACCGTAACTGACGAAAACACGCTTGTTATCGGAGTTTCTCAGTCAGGCGAAACAGCTGACACAATTACTGCCGTAAAACAGTCTAAGAAAAGAGGGTCACATATTCTTATCGTGACCAACAGACCTGATTCAACAATGGCACGTGAGGCTGACAGTTTAATTTCTGTCTGCGCAGGTATCGAAGTCAGTGTTGCCGCTACTAAATCATATATGGCACAGTTGATTTCCTTCTACCTGTTAGCTATATATATTGCTGAAATCAAAGGTTCTGTCGATAAAGAACTCATTAAAAAACTGAAGAAAGAACTTATTGTTCTTCCTGAAAAAGCAGAAGAAGTTTTATCACAAGAAAATCAGGTTAAGGTCATTGCAAGGAAATATGCTAATGCCAAGAACTTCATTTATATAGCAAGAGGGATAAACTTCCCGACCGCGTTGGAAGGTGCATTAAAACTGAAAGAAATTAGTTACATCAACGCAACAGGTTACACTGCAGGCGAACTCAAACACGGTCCGATTGCTATGTTAGACGAAACATTACCTGTTTTATCAATTATGATGAAGGGCAAAGTTTATGACAAGATTTTATCTAACAGCGAAGAGGCAAAAGCAAGAAACGCCAAGATGATAGCTCTTACAAACTCATCAGAAGAAAAACTGAACGATTTGTTTGACGATATTATTAAAATACCTGAAACAGATGAATACTTATCACCTATTTTAGCTATTATTCCGCTTCAGTTGATAGCGTATTATATTGCTGAATTTTTAGGTAAAGACGTTGACCAGCCTAGAAACCTCGCTAAATCAGTTACCGTCGAATAGGGGTAAATAGGGTAAATATTGGGGTAAATTTTTGTTATGCAAATAATTTCAGAAATCATTGATATCCCGAATAACGGGAACCCTTCAACAGAATATATAGAAAATGAATTATTAAAAAAGGGTATTAAGCCCTTAAGGTGGGCTATTGTTAAGATTAGTAAGAATTTTTTTACTATAAATTGTGCTTATGATAAATTATAACTAAGTTTTAGATACAATCGTACAGGAAAGAAGGAAAATAATGACAAGTATGACTATGGAAACAAGTATTTTAGACAGATCCGATATTAAGGATATCGGTCTGGCAGAACAAGGTAAAAACAATATTGAATGGGCATTAAAAGACATGCCTGTATTGAGAAAGATTGAAGAAAGATTTATTAAAGAACAACCGTTCAAGGGTATGAGATTATCAGCTTGCGTACACATTACAAAAGAAACAGCAGCACTGTGTACAGTAATGAAGGCAGGCGGAGCTGACGGTATTTTAGTTGCTTCTAATCCGTTGTCAACACAGGATGACGTTGCAGCAGCGTTGGTTAAGTATTGGGGTATACCGGTATTAGGTTATGCAGGCGAATCTGTTGAAACCTACAGAGACCACGTAAGAGCTGCTTTAGACCACAACCCTGATATCATTATCGATGACGGTTGTGATATCGTTGCAACAATCCACGCAGAAAGACCAGAACTTACAAAAACTATCTGGGGTTCAACCGAAGAAACAACAACAGGTATTATCAGATTACAGGCACTTGAAGCACAGGGCAAACTTGGTTTCCCTGCAGTAGGTGTTAATACAAGTATGACAAAACACTTGTATGACAACAGATACGGTACAGGTCAAAGTGCTATGGACGGTATTATGAGAGCTGCAAACATTCTTATTGCAGGTAAGACAGTTGTTATCTCAGGCTACGGATGGTGCGGCAGAGGCTGTGCTTTGAGAGCAAAAGCAATGGGCGCAAACGTTATTGTTTGTGAAGTAGAACCGCTTAAAGCACTTGAAGCAGCTATGGAAGGATACAGAGTTATGCCTATCGCAGAAGCTGCAAAAGAAGGCGATATCTTCTTAACAGTTACAGGCGACAAACACGTTGTTGATATTCATCATATTATGGATATGAAAGACGGCGCTATCCTTTGTAACGCAGGCCACTTTAACCATGAAGTTAACGTTCCTGATCTGGCAGCATACGCTACAGAAATCAAGAGAATAAGACCTCACATGGAAGAATATAAATTAAACAACGGTAAATCTGTTTACGTTCTTGCTGAAGGCCGACTGGTTAACCTTGTTGCTGCAGAAGGACACCCTGCAAGCGTTATGGATATGAGCTTTGCTAACCAGGCATTAGGTATCGAATATATCGTTAAGAACCACGGTAAGTTAGAAAACAAACTCCATACTTTACCGCTGGAAGTTGACGAAAAAATCGCTTCACTTAAACTTGAAGCAATGGGCATCAAAATCGATACCCTCACACCTAAACAGGAAGAATACCTCAACAGCTGGAAGTAGGGGTAAATATATTTATTGAAAAATGGGAAGCAAAATTTTTGCTTCCCATTTTTTGTTGGGACATTAAGCCATATTTGTAATAAAATATGTTTTAATTATTGGAGTAAACATGGCAAAACACCAAAATATATCTTTTGATAGAGATGATGTAATCAAAGCATTTGAATATATAAAAGAACATGGCGCACCTGAAGGTTTTAGACTAAAAGGCAAAGATTATAACGTTCAATATGGCAAACTTGAATATAGTGCTACAGCATTATTTAAAGTCATTGCAGGAGATAGAGTCGTCGAAATTAAGAAACTAAAAAAATTAAGAGCAGAATTTAACCAATATGATGAATTTAAAATCATCCCGGTAAATAAAAACAAAGTTGAAAATAATCGAACAAAAATTAACGAAACTAAAGAAGAATTAATAGATAAGAATTTTTATACACAAAAAGCAGAAGAATATTTAAAAAAATTTATCGAATATGAAGAAGATTATGAAAATAATATTGGGGTTTATGCTATCTATTTAAAAGATAAAAATCTTATTGAAAAGCTTAGTTGCAAAGAACATATAAAAGAAAGATTTGAAGGACTTAACCAAAAGCCAAACAAAATATTTAATAATTTATTTTATATAGGAACAACCTGCAAGAAAGAAAAATCCTGTTTTAAAGAAAGATTAATTAACGGACATGCTCAAGGAAAAAAGAAAACATCTTTCAACAGCAATTTATTAAAAGGATTAGGATATTCCGTTGAGACCGGCAAAGAGTTTAGAAACTCAAAAAAAGAGTTCTTACAAAACAATAAATGGACAACATGGGAAGATTGGTTTAAAGAACATTTTACTTACAGAATTTTCCCATTGGATAAAAAGTCATCATCGGAATTTGTCGAGGAATTACTTATATATGCATATCAGCCGCCTTTTAATACAGACGGATGCGATAAGAAACCATTTAAATAATCAGTCATTCCAAGCCCAACAGGCGTGGCAAACCAGTCAATTATTATTTTCTTACATTAATACCCTGATTATTTAATGAGAAATAATAATTATTGTAAAAATATTCGACTATTTCTGACAAAAATATTTTTGTTACGAGTATTATATTATCAACCTTATGAGAATCTCAGCATCCTATAATCAAGTATCTTTTGGCCGTAATCTTTCATCGCAGGAAATGAAGGAATATACTGATACGCTTTCAAAAGGGAAACAGCTTGCGGGGCAAACGGATAAATCAATATTTATTATGCCGACATCATGCCTGCCTCAGACAGAGAGTTTTAATTCAGGTATCGGGAATTTATCATCGGATATTTCACAAGATTATATAAAATATATGAAGAGTTATCTGGGCTTCAATATTGTAGAAGATTTACCGCCGGGACAGGCTTCACCTTTTAACGGTCTGCACTGTGCATATACGGCAGGCGCTTACGCTTTGGGGAATCAGCAAATCAACCCTGAACTTTTGTCAACAAAAGAATTTGAGAACCTGCTTACTAAAGAAGATTTAAAAGAAATAGCAGACGGGAACACAACCGCCGAAAAAAATGAGATAGCAAACTTCCGTAATGCTATGGATAACGACGGTGCGCAAAACAGAGTGCTGAAACGCGCCCACGAAAGATTTCAGAAGTTAGAGGAAATCAATCCTTTAAAACAAAAATATAACCAATACATCAAAGAAAACGAGTTTTGGCTCAATATTGACAGAGTCGGAGAAGAAGACAAAGATTTCTTCAAATTTAAACAGTTTATCGGAGATGAACATTTAAGGATAGGGAAAGAAAAACTCAACAAACAGGGGTTGAAACTCTGCGGGGACTGCCTGATTGGGTTCTCAAGCGACGAGGTTAAAGCATACCCGAATGCCTTTACAAAAGACGGCTATATCGGAATGCCCGAGTGGAAACTGCCTGCGCTTAACTACAAAGATTTAAAAGACGAAAACAGTGATGCTTATAAGGTTCTCAAAAACAAGATACAACTTTTTGCCAAACGATACGATATGATCAGGTTTGACGTTGCGTGGGCTTATGTTACGCCATTAGTCACACCAAAAGGCGAAAAACATATAAAAGATGAAAACAAAATTCATTTAGACGATTCTCTGCTCAAAACCATTGACGGCTGGATAAAAGAAGTCAAAGGTCAGGATTATGATACCAAGAAAAACCTGATATACGAATTTGATGCAGGAGTGGATGTTTTCAGTGCCTTCGGTAACGACGGCAAACTCATTCCGCCTCTGAGAGACAGGGTAAAAGTTTATGGAAACACTTATATGCACGAATATCCGCACGACAAATGGGGATATAATGAAGCCTTCCTGAACAGGGGCTGGAGTCCTGACGAATTTATCCTTGGAGTAGGAAACCACGATCCGCAGCCGCTCAGACAAATAGCAAAAGATATCCCTGAGGATATTTTACAGCCTGACGGAAGCATCATAAAAGAAAGCCATAAACAAGATGCCATACCGCCATTATCAAGAATTTTCGGTATATCTCACGATGAACTTCAAAACCCGACAACTTTTGCCAAGGCAAAATGGGCTGAACCTATGATGGCTAAAAACACCCAAATGTTCTATATGGACGTTTTCGGACGTGAAGAAAGATTTGACATGCAGGGATTTAACACTACAGTACATCCTGAAAAGAACTATGGCTATAAGGTTCCGACAGATTTCAGAAAAGCATATATGGACGGCATTGCAGAAGGGTTTGGATTTAATCCGATGGACTCACTGGAAAAAGTTTTTAGGGCAAAAGGGCTTGATAAATCACATCCGGAACTGTTTGATAAAATAGTTAAATTCAAAGAAATTTTGCTTGAACCGGAACAGAAAGTAGAAATTCCGAAACCTGTAAAAAATAATAATATGCTTAAATACGGAGCATTAGCGGCAGGCGCTGTTGCCTTTGCCGGAGCAGGCGCATACTTCCTTTTGAAGAATAAGTTTGCGGCTAAACCCGAACCTCAAAAAATAACTGCCCAGCAGCCGCGAAATAATATGCGAAAATTCTTAGATAAAAATTCTCCTATTCAAAAAGGATAAAAAATGTGATATTATAATCTCAGATAATATATAAGAAAAGTCGGAGAGTGTTTATATGAAAAAGAGAGTTGTGATTTTTGAGAAGGAATCTCAGACAAAAGATATTGTTCTGGGTTATCTGTCCGAATTAGACGATGTAGAAGTGGAAAAAGTTTTTGACGATTATAACGACGGAATCCGTTATGCAAAAGAGAGCAAACCGAAGGTAGTTCTTTTTGCTATGACAAATGATAAAATCGGTTGTTTTAAAATGATATCAAGACTTGCCGATTTTGGGATAAACGTTATTGTTCTTTCTGAAGATTACACAACCTCAAATATTATTCAGACCCTGAGATACGGTGCAAAAGATTTTGTATCAAAGCCTGTAATCAAAAAAGATTTATTTGTTGCTCTTGTAAAATGTATTCAGGACGAAGTTAAGGTAATGAAAAAATCACAGATAATATCTGTATTTTCAAACAAGGGTGGTGTCGGAAAGACAGCCATTGCAACAAACCTTGCTTATGAGTTGGCAAAACTGACAAGAGATAAAGTTGCCTTAGTTGACTTAAACTTACCGATAGGTGATGTTCCGACTTTCTTGGATATAAGGCCTACCGTTGATATTGCCGAAATCGTTAATAGCCCTAACTGTGATAACGCAAACTTTATCACAGATGCTTGCAGAAGATTTCAAAATTCAACACTCTATGTTCTTGCAGAACCTCCTTATATGGAACATTCAAGAACTCTTACACCTGAGCAGACAGTAAAACTTTTTGACTGTCTGAGAAACGCCTTTTCTTATGTTGTAGTCGATATGGGAACAAACGTTGATAAGCTGAATATGACTATATTGGAAGAATCTGATATGATTATGCTCACAACTATTATCAACCTGCCTCTGATACGTAACTGTCAGAGATGTCTTGACTTGTTTGAAAATCTGCAATTCAAAGATTCAAAAGTTAAAGTCTTGATTAACAGATACTTAGAAAACGATGAAATAACGGTAGAGGATGTTGAAAAGACACTGAACAGACCTGTTTACTGGAAGATTCCTAACAACTACTTTACGATTATGTCTTCAATAAATAAGGCAATACCTGTATCTGAAATAAACGAAAACTCAAACATAACAGACAGTTATTCGGGGCTTGCCGCTAAAATAACCGAAGAAATGTTTGAAAATGACTTATCATAATTAGGAAAGAAAATGAAAAATATAAAATTATTTTTAATAATTTTGTCAATGTTTTTCTTTTTCACCCCGTCTGAAGGAAAAACATTTACTCCGACAATTTCATCTGTAAAATATAATACCCCAAAAGCAAAAGCTGAGGCCTTCAAGGGTGTGCCTAAAAGTTTGCCGCTTAATTATTTCAAAGCGGACTTAACGGACACACATCACAATTCTAATATGTCCTATCTCAGAGATTCAAACTTTAAAGGCGATAACGAACCAATGAGAAACATAATTCCTTCATATATGGGCAATATGCTGATTTCATACGGAATAAGATATGAAAACAGAATGAATAAAATATATCATTACAACTCATCCGGCAAACTTTTGAGAATTGAATTTGACGACAATAACCCGCCAAAATACCCTAAAAGAATAACCACCTACAACAACAAAGGCACTCTGCACACTGTTGTATTTTATATTTCTCCGAGAGAACAATACAATTTTGACGGAAACGGAAACCTGATTGTACATTGGGTAGGAGAAAAAGCATACAACAAAGACGGTGCACTTATGCGAATACGCAGAAGTTTATAAAGCCTGTATTTTATGATAGTATTTAGTTATGAATAATATCAAAATAGGTTTTTGGGGCTATCCCGATCCGACTGTTACAGAAGAAATAAAAAAAGAATACCCAAACGCCGAATGGGTTGATTTGGATATTGATTTCGGGTACGAAGATAAGAAAATCTTACCCGAATCATATTGTAAAATTATCAAAAATATTATAAATAACTCGCTTGAACTCAGACCGGTAAAAATAGTCGCACCAATAGGGAAAGACAAATGCGACAGCGGCTGGTTTGCGGCACAGGTTCTGAGAGATTTGGGTTTAGACGTAATTGAAACGAAATACGAACAGACCTCAGAAAGGAAAAGTTTGGTTATATCTAAAAGCGCTATGCCTTTATATGACAAGGTTAATACCATAATGAATAACCTTATTAACCCGGTAGAATATGACCTTCCTGAAGTTAAACCGAAATTCGGGTTCTGGGGTGTTCCGCCAAACGATTTGGAAATTCTGAAATTATTCCCTGACGAAACACACGTTTACGGCTGGACCAGATGTGTTGAAGCGGGCACTCCTGCTGATATTGATTTAGAAATGTATGTTGACGAAGATGTGCCGACAGTTTTCTACGCTCAGGCATTTTGTTCAAAAGCACAGCTCGCAAAATATCTCGCTGATAAGTATAACGGACTTTATATCGATATTGATGATTATGCAAGCAACTCGATTCAGGCAAAAATAGAAGCATTCTTGAGGTTACGCTAGGGGTAAATGTAAAGGGGTAAATATATTATTAAGTGAATAGTGGTTAAGTCATTGCGAGAAAATCTTTGATTTTCGTGGCAATCCAGAGTAGTAAATATATAGAGGTGATGACCGCAAAAAAAATAGAGGTATAAATTAATGATTTATTTAGATGCAGGAACAACATATTCAAAAATAATTGAAACAGATTCAAACTCTCTTAACGAAAGTTTGGCTGAATATCTTGTGCAGAATGAAAAAAATAAATCGTATTATATTTTACCGTCATCTAAAATTAAAGAATTAAATTTAGATATAAAAAGATGCTGCGGACATATGGGAAACTCCGACGAGAACGAGATTATAGCGCTTGCAAACGGTGCAAAAAATATCATAGATGATAACGCTACTGTTTTAGATTTGGGCAGCCGTGATGCAAAATGGATAAGATTTAAAGACGGCAAATTTCACGATATGGACTGGAATACGTCTTGTGCAAGTTCAACCGGTGCAACTGTTGAAATGCTTTTAAAATTCTATAATGTTAATCGTAATGATTTGATTTTCAATGAAGAAAAATTTGCCGTAACCTGCGGAATATTCGGGCTAGAAAAAATTATGGACGATATCTCAAACGGCGCAAAACCTGTCGATGCCATCTCAAAATTTGTCCACGGAATAGCCTATAATGCGTGGAACTTTGCGAAGAAACCTGAGAAAATTTATCTCTCAGGCGGGTTCTGTGAGAATAAGTGCTTTGTAGATTCGCTAAAATACTACTGTGAAGTTGAACTCTTAGGACGGTTTATGCTATGTGAAGGGCTAATTAATTCAGATAATGAGGTAATATTAAATGTCTGATAATCGAAAAACAGGACAAATTGGCGAAGATATGGCTGCCGAATACCTTATAGATAAAGGGTATAAGATACTTGAGCGAAACAAACATTTTTCAAGAGCGTGCGAAGTTGATATCATAGCCTTGGATAAGAAAACACTTGTTTTTGTTGAGGTAAAAACAAGAAGCACAAACATTTGCGGTACTCCGTTCGAGGCGATTACTCCTGCAAAATATCAAAAAATTAAAACAGGCCTGTTCACATATTTGAGCGAACATACAGAATACAAAAAATACAGAATAGACGGTATATCCGTGACACTAAAACCAACAGTTCAAATCGAACATTTGGAGAATATCTAACTATATATTTATCCCTTAAAATTTAAAATCTCTTTCACCTTTTGAGATTCGGTCAAGATATTCAATAGTTTTTTCTCTGACCGTAGGGTTTTCTATACTGTTAATTTCTTTTTTGATAAGTTTATCCCCTGTCGCTTTGGTTTCAGGCGATGCATAATCTTCTAAATATTCTTTCAGAGTCAAAAGTGCATTTGGGTGACAGAAGTTATGTATCTGTTGTTTTTTACAGATTTCCATAAAATCAGCACCTACCCTGCCCGCTCTGTAGCACGCAGTACAAAAACTCGGCACATAGTCTAACTTCATCAGCCAGTTTATTACTTCGTCAAGCGAACGTCTGTCTGTAACATCAAACTGAGCCGATTCTTCCGCTTCATCTGACGGATCTGCATAACCGCCAACACTTGTTTTTGAACCGCCGCTGATTTGAGATACACCCAATTTCAAAACTTTTTCTCTTGTTGCCTGTGATTCTCTTGTTGAAACTATCATTCCTGTGTATGGTACTGCTATTCTGATACAGGCAACAATCTTTGTGAAGATATCGTCATCAATAGCATTGATAAACGTATTAGGATCAATATCATCAGCCGGTCTGATACGAGGAACACTGATAGTATGGGGTCCAACACCAAATGCCGCCTCTAAGTGTTCTGCGTGCATCAATAACCCGGTAAACTCGTACGCATAACTTTCAAGCCCGAACAATACGCCTAAGCCGACATCATCAATTCCGCCTTCCATTGCTCTGTCCATAGCTTCTGTGTGGTATGCATAGTTGTGTTTAGGTCCTGACGGGTGTAATCTTTCATAACTTTCTTTGTTATAAGTTTCTTGGAACAAAATATATGTTCCGATTCCCGCATCGTGTAATTTTTTATAGTTTTCTACGGTTGTAGCAGCGATATTTACATTCACCCTGCGAATAGCACCGTTTTTGTGTTTAATATTATAAATCGTGTTTATTGATTCCAAAATGTATTCAATAGGGTTATTAACAGGATCTTCGCCTGTTTCAAGCGCTAATCTTTTATGTCCCAAATCCTGCAGGGCAATAACTTCTTTTTTAATTTCCTCCTGTGTCATTTTTTTACGAGGAATGTGTTTGTTTTGATGGTGATAAGGGCAATAAATACATCCGTTTACACAGTAGTTTGAAAGGTATAACGGTGCAAAAGTGACGATACGGTTGCCGTAATATTTTAGTTTAATCTCGTTTGCAAGCTTAAATATTTCTTCAACTTTTGCTTTATCATCACATAACAACAAAACGAGAGCTTCTCTGTGCGAAAGACCTTTCATTTCACGCGCTTTATTTAGAATCTCATCAACCAATTTTAAGTTATTTTTGTTTTCTTGTGCATATTTTAAAGATTCTAATACTTCTTCGTGAGATATAAATTCTTCTGCTTTTTTTGATTTTACATTATACATTATTTCGACTCCCATACTAATAACATGTTAAATCGTCAAAACGAAAAGTAAAGAGGTAAATACATTATTTACCCCTCTACTTAAACTTGTTTCCACCAATAATACCTAATATTTACCCCTACCCACTAATATTTACCCCCGGATTTTATTGATTTCTAAAAGAGCCGTGTATGTAGGTAGTATAGTTATGTTATCTTCTGCTTCTCTGGTAATCGTATGAATAGCTGTATGAATATTCGGTATTGCCTTAACCTCTTTCACGCCCGCATATTTCAGTCTTGTTGCCATATCAAAGGCTCTTGAACCTGAGGTAATAATGCGTTTTTTACTGTCCTTAAGTAGTTCAAAATCAGCATCCCATAACCACGAAACATCTCTGCCGTCGGCGTAGTTATCATTTATAACAACCAAAATATCAGAATCCAAATCAACGGTTTTCAGAACTTCGCTTGCACCTGTCGGGTTTTTAATCAACTGAATCAAAGTTTTATGTCCACCAATTACTTTTGTTTCACAACGACCGAAGACAGATTTATAGGTATATAAACTGTCTTGCAAATCTTCATATCCCAATTCCATTGAAGTTACAACTGCTGCAAGCACGTTGTAGGCATTATAGACCCCGGTAAGATATGTTTTAAATTCGTATTCTTTTTCTCCGTGGGTTATGTTAATAACCGAATAGTCGTTGTAGATATGAGCATTTGCGACATAATCACAGATAGGTCTTGTATAACCGCAATCACAGTAATAGTGCCCCTGTTGAGCATAAAAACGTTTCAGATATTTCAGGACTGCACCGCATTGAGAACAGTTAAACAATTCCATTGGTGCTTTTGATTCTACCTGTTTATCCATAAACGTAATATTATCGAACCCAAAATATACAGGTTTTGTATTTCTTTTTGTTGTGAAATTAACGACAATAGGATCATCGGCGTTCAGGATAAGCTTTATATCAGGGTTTTTGTCTATTGCTTCCTGTATCTTTTTTGCAGTTGTATTTAGTTCGCCGTAGCGGTCAAGCTGATCTCTGAAAAGGTTTGTGACAACCAGATAATCAGTATCAATATAGTCGTATAATCTTGACAGATATGCTTCATCTGATTCTAAAACCGCATAATCAAATCTCTTAAAAGGATAAATTGACAGAGCCATTGTATTAGCAATACCTGTCAGCATATTTGCACCTTTTTCGTTATGAACAACAGTATTTTTCTGTTCTTCTAAAAGGTGTGATAAAACGCCTGCTGTTGTTGTTTTCCCGTTTGTACCTGTTATTGCGACCTTTGCTTTCTTAAAATAATTAGAGGTATATCTCAGAAAATTCGGAGAAATCTTAAGCATAATCATTCCGATAAATGACGTACCCGAAGACTGACCTCTCATATTGATTGCTACTTTTATAAGTCTTGCGATTATCAGTAAGATGTAAAATTCAATAAGTTTTATAATTAATTTCATAAAAAAATAATACTCCCTGCGTATTCTATTTAAACAAGAAATGCAATATACTATTTATAATAGTACAAAATTAGAAATAATAGAAATGATTTTTTTTATTGCAATAGTCTTTATATCTGAGCTCATTATATTATTTACCGTAGTAAATCTGATATTAAAAACCGACCGAAGGGTTCGTGTATTGACAAGATATATCGACAGAAAACGTGCAAGGCTCAAATGGAACTTAATGATAATAAAAGAAATTACAGAGGATATATGCGGAATAATTCCTTTATTTCTCAAAGCGTTAGAAAAAACAAAAATGAATATTGCAATACGAATATTGAACGAAGGGTTACAGGGAAGTGTATTATTATTCTTCAAGCCCAAATATAAAAAACTTTTACTGGCGTTCAAAACAGGTTTCGGAGTCAGCAGAAAGTTGCTGAAAATATAAAATATGATACAATGTACTAGTTATAACGAGGTGAATCTATGAGCAAAGACAAAACATCAATCGGGTTCGGAGTCGGACTTATCGCAGGCGTAGTCGGCGGTATAGTTGCAGGCGTACTCCTTGCTCCAAAATCAGGCGAAGAATCAAGAGACAAATTAAAAGCAACAGTTTGTGAGTTTGCCGAAAAACACTCTCCTGCTGTTCAGGATGCAAAAAAACGTGCATTTGAATCACTTGATTTATTGAGATACAAACTTGAACGACAGTACAAGAAATTCAACAATATGCTTAAATCAAAAAAGATGCAAAAAGCTAAAGAATTAGAAAGTACTCAATACAAATATGAATAAGGACGTTTAAATATGGAAGCTCAATTAACACAAGGGTTAACTTTTTTAGCATGGTCAGGCGCAGCCTTCCTGATTGTAACAGGTTTGTTTCTTGCAAAACTGCTGTTTGATTTATCAAGATTAACAGTCAGCCTGAAGAAATCATCTGATATAATAAAAACAGAGTTAGACCCGATAATGAAAAATATCAGTGAAACAACAACAACTGTGAACAAATTAGTTCAGTCCACAGACAAAAAAGTCGGAAAGATAACCGAAATATATGATAAAGTATCAGAAGTCACAATTGATGCTGTTACAAAAATATCAACCGTTTCGGGTACTGTTTTGAAGGAAGTCTTTAAAGGACTTTACTCAGGAGTTAAAAGTTTTATTTCAAAAAAATACTCTTGTTAAAAACAGTCGGCTAATACAAAAAAATTACGAACAAATTAATAATAAAAAGTAAAGGAGAATAATTATGTCAGTAACCAGATTTTTTGCAGGCGTTGCAATAGGCGCAGCTATCGGCGCAATTGCGGGTGTATTGTTAGCACCTCAGTCAGGAGAAGAAACCAGAGAAAAACTCAGCGGCATGGCTAAAGATGTTGCGGGTAAAACCGAAAAAACAGTTAAAGATATTCAGGATAAAGCTGATTCTATAGTTTCCGATATGCAGGAAAAAGGCGATGAAATTATCGGCAAAATTCAGGAATTGATTAACAGACAAAAAGAAGGCGCAAGCGAAGCCTAGAGGTAAAGGGGTAAATAAAAACTTAGGTTATATTTACCTAAACCTACTCTAAAAAAAGATACTAAATACCGTTATGAAGACAAAGCTCTTTTAGCGGTATTTTGTTCTATTAAACGATTATATTTTTCACGGACATTATCAGGTGCATCTAAGAATGCTTCGCCCTCACTAATATGATATCTGTCGATATTCAGATCTATCAGACCGTCAGATTCATGATACAGTGTTTCTTTAATAACGTACGGATACCAATCGCAATCATTAAGTTTTCCTTTTTTGATAGCCTTCATAATATCATTTATGTACATCTGAGAATATTTCGGAATGTTAGGGTGATCTTTAACAAATTCAGGAAGCGGAGTATTGCCTCTGCCCGAATTCCAGTCTCTTGATGCCAGCATAAAGTTAGTCAAATCGTTTTCCCCTGATTCAATATCATCAGAATGAGGGTTTGCGGGTCTGATATGCTCAATGGATGCGGTTGACGGACGAAGTAATCTTGCAGCAATTTCCTGCGGAGAACGGTCTGCGTATTTTACGATGAACGCGTTGAAATTATTTGATGATCTTGGCAATTTTTGTGCTACTGCCCACATTTCATCAACAATATCCTGATCAGGGCTGTCTTGGGTTACTTCGTGAATCTGAGCAAGTAAATCTTTACGTTTAAATATCTGATCATCCTTGTCTTCAAGAATTTTATTACGTGCATCAGTTGTCACTTTTCTGACCGCAAGCGCAGTTGTTGCATCAAGTTTATTTGAGATATTATCAACCTCATCAAGAACTTTAAATTCGTCGATTCTCAACTCAGCTAAACACTGTGGTTTAAGCTGATTCAGACATTCATTCATTGTACCGTCAGGATAATTTATCTCAAACCCTTTCAGGATACTGTAAACCTCTTTTTCAAGATTTTGCATGCACTTCTGATAAGGTTCAAGAACTTCCATTCTTTCGTGAATGTTGTGGCAAAGTCCTAACTCACGTTCAATTCTGTCCATTTTTTTGGAAGAAATCATTTTTACACCGCTGTACGGGCAGGTAATATTATCAAGCTCTTTGAGTACATCACCTTTTTTGGTGGAGCCTGAACTTCTTCTACCTGTAAAGCTAATCTCTGAAGCTCCGTCAGCCTTAGAAAAGGTATCTCTGTCGGGACCCTGAAGGGCCGAAGAATACCTTGCACCACGCATCGAAACAGACGGCGGCTGAGCTATCGGGAGGTTTGATAAAAACTTATTAAAAAATAAATTCATAGTTGGTACCTATTTATACAAAAACAAAATTCCCCGAAATCTTGCGTATAACGGGCGTATTGTTTAGATTTGTAACATATATTAACCGAAGATAACCACACCGATAAGCGCAAATAAAATCAGCGAAATATTGTAATGCAAAAACGTAGGGACACAGGTATCCCAAATATGGTTATGCTGTCCGTCAACATTCAAACCGGATGTCGGGCCGAGAGTAGTATCTGAGGCAGGCGAACCCGCATCCCCAAGAGCTGCTGCGGCAGCCAAAACGACAACAGTTTGCGAAACATTAAACCCGAGTTTCATAAATACCGGAATAAACACAACAGCCAAAATCGGAATTGTACCAAAGGAAGTTCCTATTCCCATGGTTATCACAAGCCCTACCAATAACATAATAAATGCAGTCATTATCTGGCTTTCAGGCAAGATTGATATTGCAGAATTAACAAAAGTTTCTATTCCGCCCGTTGATTTCAGAACAGTCGCAAACCCTGATGCCACAAGCATAATAAAGGCAACATAACCCATCATATAGATACCCTCATCCATAAGCTTATCCATTTTTGAGTGTTTGACGGCACCTAATGAGAAGATTATACCCAAACCGCAGAGCGCACCGAGCGGAAGAGAGTGGGTTAAGATTTGCACCCCAAAGGTTATCAGGGCAGCAAATATGGTTATATAGTGTTTATAGTTAAGTTTTTCAGGTGTTTGATTTTCCTGAACATTATAATTTTCATCCTTATATTCTCGCGGTTTTTTGTAGGTTACAAACAGAGCAACCAACAAACCGACAAGCATACCAAGCCCCAATATCCAGGTAGATTTCCATACATCTGTTTTAGCCATTATCATACCGTTTTGAATCATATTTTCCGCAATCAGATTTTGGAAAATCAAACCAAACCCTGCCGGTATAACTATGTAAGGCATTTTCAGCCCGAAGGACAGAACGCAGGCAATAGCACGCCTGTCAATCTTCATCAGGTTCATTGTATGTAATAATGGCGGTATCAAAATAGGAATAAACGCAATGTGAATCGGTATAATATTCTGAGATGCCATTGATATCAGTATCAAAACAGTGAATAAAATTCTTTTTTTGCCGTTGACAAATTTTATAATTCCTTCCGAAACAATATC
>JAILHQ010000009.1 GCA_024695725.1 Cyanobacteria bacterium RUI128
TGCAACCAACGCTTCTGCAGAATCCCTTAATTCAAAGATCAAGCAATTCAGAGCACAGCTTAGGGGAGTAATCGACGTGGACTTCTTCCTCTATAGGCTGTCAATGATATACGGATAAACACAGGTATTTACTGGTGAGCCATGAAATTCAGAAGATTATTCAGAAACCACCTCTGAGCGATTTTCAGGCTCGCTGAGCCCTTCAAACGACAGAGCTGGGCAATATTACCATCGAAGGTCTTACGTCCTCTTTCTGGCCTTTGTATTGGGTTTCTAGCGCTCGTTCTGTAGAACTCCCGCCGCGTGCTTACACGCCACTTGTATAAACAAGTGCTAAGCCTAATTAGCAGTTTTTAAAAAAAAACATGCGCGAAAACCCTTTCCTGACGGGGAGCAAGCTCGGTTTTCGATTAGGCCAAAGGTTACTCCTCTGGACCCCGATTTTTGGGGACTGAAAAGTTCATTAATTCACTTTTAATTTTTTAAAGAAATGGCAAAGCAAGTTTGTGATTTAAGAGCCTCGGCTTGAATGACAAGAGGTCAGAGCACCGAGCACCTTAGGGCCTATAAAAATACAGACCCTGACGCGAAGAAATTTGGCTATTATGATCCCATGTGTAGCAACCTAAATTTTGAGGTTACAAAAGGTGGCGTTGTAAAGGCTGTGAATAAACGCTATTCTCTCGATAAACGTTTCAGAGATAATCTAAAACGGAGAGGTGTAGAAGACCCTAATGAGAAGAAGCGGAAACAGGGTAAAGAACCTAACCGCTATACTCTTGCAAACATTATCTTGGGCGGCTCACGAGAACGTATGCTTGAACTGACTTTTGGTGACCAGAAAGTAGACCTTACAAAGGATGCTGATAACCGTGGTTTAAAGCGTAAAGAAGATATTGAAAAATGGGCAGTGTAAATGTGTAATTTTATTGCTAATAAATATGGTGAGAAAAATATCCTTGCTTTTATAGTTCATCTAGACGAGACAAACTCATTTTTATTGTTCTTTAGCGCCCGTCGATGAGAAGAACAGGATTTCTTACAATATAATTATTGGTGTTCCAAAGAAAGAGGCAAGAATAAAATTCTTGAAGCTTCATAACAGTATAGCTGAAATCAACAAGAATTGGGACCTTGAACGTGGTGAAAATATCAAACTTACAGATGCTAAGCATCAAACCTCTGAGGAATATTACTGTAAGCTTCGTGATGAATGTAATGCTCTGGAGAATAACTTGGAATGTCTGAAAATATAAATTACCTTTCTCAATAAATAACTTCGTAAAACTGAAGTTAAAGAGATGATATCTTTTAAAATAATTAACAAAAGAAGCAGTTTTTCGACCCTCTAAAGTCAGCAAGAATCAGACACAACGTCAGGAGCCGGCAAAGAATGAAGACAATCTTGAATATAACGCACAGCGTGAGGTGTTCCAAAACATAGGAAAGTATTTCGTTCTGATCTCGAAAAGACTTACCGATAATCTGGATAATGAGGATGATGAAGCCTACATATACCGCTGCTTCGCTATGGCTTGTATGATCTGCAGGCCTAGACGAATAAATCAGATTAAATATAAAAGATAATATAATTGGTAAGCTAGGGTGACCTGGCCTACAATAAAACAGCAGACATGAGTTGGGGTATAAAATGATAAGGTTTGTTAATAAGTTAAAAGGCCTATTGTATAAAAATATACAACGCCTGTAATATACTCCAGTGCTATGAGTTATGGAAACTTTTGCGTCTAAAAAGGTTATTTTAACTATGAGTTGAGGAAACTGAAAAGTACAGATGCCCCTACAAAAAACAGCCCACTTTGACCTATGGAAACTTTTCTTTGTTACTTATTTCGTTTTATGTTAATTAATATGCTAATAAACATGCTAATTAATTAAAAATTTATTTTTTACCCTATTTTTCACTTTGAGTTATGGCAACTTTTGCATTTAAAGAAGTTACTCACACTTTGAGTTATGGCAACTTTTCTAAAAAATGACCTTTCGGCACTTTGAGTTATGGCAATAGAAAAGTACAGATGCCCCTGCAAAAAACAGCCAAGTAAAGATTCAAACAATGCTTGACGACATCATAGTAAAGCAAATTTTATATATAATTTAAATGAGCAACCAGTAGTCTGCTTATTATTTTGTATATTTGGGTCATTATTTACTGGCATAGACGGTTATTAATTAACGGTCTGTGAATACTATTCATTTTTCAAAAAAAGTCGTGTATAAACAGTTTTATGACTTTATAAGTCGTAAAAGTGTTAATTAACGACTTTTTTTTTGTACAGCATAAAACTTTCGAAAATTTCTATTTTCTTTGCGAATGGTTGCGGGCTTGACTTGTCAGTCCGTAAGTGAAATAATTATTTATTCATCCATCTATATTGATTATTTATGACTACAAGAGAAAAAGAAAAAGTCGAACAGTGTTTTTACAGCACCCATTTTTATAATGATCCTGTTGTAAAACTTATCAAGTCCGAGTTTGGCGTAAAGGGTTATACAACTATTCTTTATCTTATCGGGCAGGTTGGTTCATCATATAATCTTCGTATTAAATATGATGAGGAATTTATTCATCGGATGGCAGAACTCCTCCCTGAGGTTTCTGCAAATCTTCTGGATATGATTATCAGGAAACTTGCAAAGAAAAACTTCTTTGACAAGCATGTTTTCAACACTGAAAACATTATCACCCCTCCTGATAAATACCTTGTCAACACCCCGGAAGAGGTTTTTACCAAAAACAGCTCTTCTGGTCCGTATTATATGATACGTCCTCTCATTAAACACGATAAAACTGAGGTTAATGTAACAAAAACCCCAGTTATTGCTACAAAAACACAGGTTAATGCAGCAAAAACGCAGAAAGAAGTGGAATAATGTAGTATTAACTATTAATTAATGAGATTATGGCAAGACCAACTAAACTTAATCTGGATTACTTCCCTATGGATGTAGACATCTTTGATGATATAAAAATCCGTAAGGTCATGCGTCATCATGGCCAGAAGAAATCTTTTGCGATTTATATATGTATGCTCTGTTTTATCTATAAGAATGGTTATTTCGTTACTGTAGACGAAGACCTCTATTTCGTTGTTTCTGAGAAGGTTATGTGTCCCGAAGAAGATGTCAGAGAAGTTATGGAATACTGTCTTTCAGTAGGCTTGTTCAACCAGGCTCTATTCGAGAAATGCAACATTTTAACGTCCCGTTCTATACAGGAACGTTACAAGAATGTATCTGCACGTCGCTCTTCTGAGATATCCAAAGAATATAGTCTTCTTGGAAATTCCAACACTAAGAAAAGCGAGATGGCTTTTACTGAGAAAATACAGGATAATGCATCAAAAACCGAGGTTATTGCAACAGAAACCCCAGTTATTGTAACAAAAACCCCGATTAATGCAGTAAAAATCCCACAAAGTAAAGTAAAGGAAAGTAAAGAGAAAGATATCGATACTTCACTACGTTCAGTATCTCAGTCACCGTGTCCGGTGACGGATGGTGATAAGAAGATTAACTTTATTGCCTTTATGGACTTTTTCAATCGAACTATACAGCAGTATCAGTCACAGATACCCACTATTACGCAGATAACACCTAAAAGGCGCAATGCGCTTAACGCTCGCGCCAAGGAGTACGGCAAAGAAGCCCTTCGTAAGGCTGTCATCAATGCCGCTTCTGCTCCAGTCCTCAATGGTGCTACTAATAAACCTTTTGTAGCCAGCTTCGACTGGATATTCCGTCCTAACAATTTTCCGAAGGTATTGGAAGGAAACTATAATCACAGTGTAATTAACAAAAACCCACAATCATATGGTACAGGATCTAACAACGGTTATCGAACAAGCGAAGACCTCCGCGCTGGAGCAGCAAGAATTATCGCAGAAATGCAAGCAGAAGCTCTACGTGATGAAGGATAGTTTTAAGACGTTTACGGAGTTTGGAAAAAAATATAACCCCAAGAATCAGGTA
>JAILHQ010000060.1 GCA_024695725.1 Cyanobacteria bacterium RUI128
TTAGGGGTAAATGAGAATATTGCTCCCCACCCTAACCCTCCCCAACTTGGGGAGGGAACAGTTGTACAATTTTAAATAAAATTGCTACAAATGTGGGAGAGGAGTAATTAAATATATTTACCCCCGATAAACTATAATTTACCCAACAAAAAAAGCCGGCTTTGCCGACTTTTTTTGATTATGTTTTTTTATTATTTTACGCTTGTCGTTGTTCTGTAGCATTAGCTTTTTTTGTATCTGTCGAGTTTTCTAGGAAGGTTAATTCTGTCGAAATCAGCATTTTTGTACATGTTCATTCTGTCAATAGGAGCAATTCCGTCATCTCCCATCGGCTCATCATAGACTGATTCGTCGAATATACTTGGGTTAGCTTTTGCGATTGCTTTTGCCAGTAATTCAATGTTGTAGTCATCAGGTCTCAGATTTTTAGCTTCGAGGAATCTCACTGCAAATTCTTTTGCGTTAGTGAGGTTTCTTACTGACAAACCAAGAGGATTTGCAACACTTTTGCTTCTCAGTGTTTCATCGTCCATTTTTGTTATTATATCGCCTTCATCGCGTCTTTGTGAGTCGCGTGTGTACCAGCCCTCACTGTGGAATTGACTTCTGGTCAGTACATCATTATGATAATGTCCATTCAGTGAGTGGGTGCTTGCGCCGCCTCTGATTGCGCTCCTATGATTTGGGTCGGTTGCATCATCAAAACGAACACCATACGTTCCGCCGGTGGCTACATTATCTTGGGTATCTCCATCGTCAGTATGGTTTACGCTATTTGCATCGACACGATCATCACCATCTCCAACTCCAGCCCTGTTACCATTTATTGGATTTACAAGATCAGGGTCAGGTAACTGTTGCAGTTTTGCTCTTATAATACGCATTTGTGCATCTGCCTGTGTTGGGTTGTTTTTATCGATTGTGTAGATGATACCTCCGATATCAACAGTTGCTTTGCCGTCAGCCGGGTAGTCTTGGAAGTCGCAGTGCTTTATCCTTGCCATTTCTTCGATATTCTTTACAGCTGCATCCAGACCGCCTTTTGCTATACGTGCTCTGCTTCGTTGGGTTGTTGCGTATATACCATCGTCATTAACATGTGTACCTGTCCTGACCTTACCGTTTTGGAATGATAAATTATCGCCATCGCGCACTGCAGAACCTAATGAAGATGTTCCGCCGTTACTGCCATCACCGGTTACTCCGCTTGCGTATTTTGCTTTTAGGCCTGCGTTTACATGGATTAAATCTGATGAAGCAACATAGCTTCCTGTGTTTGCATCATAGTCCGAAACGGTTACATTATCACCGTCTCTATTTACGGTTCTGTATTCTCCGTCGACTTTTCTGCGTACAACACCGTCAATTTTGTGATTAACATCTAAGCCATCAGTGTTAATACCCAGGGCTTGTACGGATTCTCTTGTTGTATAACAATTTTTACCTGAAACTTTTGTTTTATACAGAGTGTGAACCTGACCTGCGTCATCAACACATACGTGTTCACCGCCTTTGAGTTTGAAGATAGTCATTTGCTGGCCGTCAACTTCTCTGGTATATTCGCTTGCTCCGTTATTACGCAGGAATGTGCAGGTTGCGGTGTAGCCTTGACCGAGAACAGTTGAAGCACCGCCGATTGCCTGAGAATAGAATGCTGCCGCTGTTGCTTTCGTGTCTGTGCCATATCTCAGACCCTTGTTTAAACGGGTGTTAAAACCCTCCGGGCTGTCATCTTTGCCACAGTTATTAATAACATCTGCGTCCCCGCAAAGCTGGTTTCCTGCAGCCTGAATTGCTTTGTTAAGTGCATCTCTAAAATTCGTATTTACATTCTCAACAACTTGTCCTGCCATTGTTTCGATTTCGGCATCGATGCCGCTGTCAATTTGTTGCTGAACGATTTTTATACGTTCTTTATCAACTTTTGTGCTTTTTGTATAATGAATTGTTCCGAAGGAAGAAGCTGCATTTGAAAAAAGACTTCCGGAAGCGCCAAGATATCTTTTCACAACGGATGCTACGTCTCCGCCCGCGTCACTAAGCCTGCTGTCTTTGCTTATCGCATCACGAATCTGTTCGTCGACATAAGCCGAGCCTTTGCCGAAGACGCTTGAATTCCACGAAGATGACTGTTTTGCCTCTTCATTATTGATAATTTCGGCATCACCTTTGTTGTCATATCTCGAGTAGACATCTACTAATTCTCTGTTGGCATATGCTGCGTGATTTGCATCATTACCACTGACATTTCCGGGCATATTTGTACTCTCCATCTTAGTATCTCTTATAAATATAAAGTCTTGTTTAAATACCCGATTTCAAACGTTACAAAATCTGTTACATTCTGTAACATGCATGACCATGGGGTTTCAGCCCTTTTTTTAGGAAAAATGTAATACGATGAATATATTCCGAAAAATAGCCCGATATCCTACAATAATACTATTTTTCCCCAACTTTATAAAAAATTAATACTTTACAAGCCGTTATGTAAATTGTATGATAATAGAACGTTAAGTTACGATTGGAGTAGTTTTGGCAGATAAATACAGAATACAGGGTGGGAATCAACTAAAAGGCGAGGTATCGATAGGTGGTGCCAAGAATTCTGTTCTAAAGCTTATGGCAAGTGCTATATTAGCTAAGGGCGAAAGCAAAATTTACAACGTGCCTGAGCTTACTGATGTAAGTATTATGCTTGACGTTATAAACGGTCTTGGGGTAAAAACCCATCATGACAAGGAAGAAAAATCTGTCACAATTGACGCATCCAATATAACTTCTATTACTGCACAGTACGAATACGTAAGCAAAATGAGAGCATCTTTTATTATACTCGGAGCGCTTGTTTCGCGCTGTAAAGAGGCTATTGTTGCCCTGCCGGGCGGTTGTGCTATCGGAGAGAGAAGGGTTGATTTTCACATAAAAGGCCTTGAGGCTCTCGGAGCAAAAATAAAAATTGAAAACGGTTATGTTCATGCGAAAGCGAACAAACTTGTCGGAACCGATATTTATCTTGATATTCCGTCAGTGGGTGCTACTGAGAATTTGATGCTGGCATCAATTTTGGCGGAGGGTTCAACAAGAATTCAAAACGCAGCACAGGAGCCTGAAATCATTGATTTGGCTAATTTCCTTAATACTATGGGTGCTGACGTTGTCGGCGCAGGAACATCCGAAATTGTTATAAACGGTGTCAAACAGGAAGATTTGCATCCGATAGAATATACGACTATTCCTGACAGAATTGAGGCAGGAACGTTTATGTCTGCGGTTGCCGGCACAAAAGGTAAGGTTGTTATCAGAAATATTTATCCTGCTCACTTAACGTTTTTTACTGATAAACTTATCAAAATGGGTGCTAACATCAAACTGATAGAACCGACTGCGATAGAGGTTTCGTGCAAAAACAGACTTAACTCTGTCAATTTTGTTACTCAACCTTATCCGGGTTTCCCTACAGATTTGCAGTCAATGGCAATGGTACTGCTTTCTATGGCTAACGGGGTCGGTATAATCACCGAAAGTTTGTATGAAAACAGATTTATGCAGGTTCAGCATTTGTTGAGAATGGGTGCTGATATCCATCAGGACAGAAATCACGCAATAATTAAGGGTATCAAGCGTTTAACGGGTGCTACCGTTGCTGCAAGTGACCTTAGAGCGGGTGCTTCGCTTGTTGTTGCAGGGCTTATGGCAAACGGAACAACAATTGTTGAAAATCTGCACCACGTAGACAGAGGCTATGAAAAATTTGATGAAAAATTAAGAGCACTCGGTGCAAACATCATCAGATATTCGGACGATACTATTAAAGAAGAAGTGAGGGTTCAAGATGGCTCACGTATATAAAAGATGGTATGACCACGACCCGAAATTATTAGAGGTCGTTGAACTTTTAAGAAATTATCAGGATGAACTTCTTGAACAGGCAGAGCAGTTTCTGAAGAAATTGGAAGAACAGATTTCAAAAGAGGCTATTGATCATTTTTATGAAATGGTTAAACCTGTGAACGGTTGCAGATGGTACGACAAGAACCCTACCATATCAAAGACCGTTGAAATATTACGTGTTGTTCCGCCTGAAGTTCAGCGTGCTTGCGCGGAAAGATTTATCAGTGCATTAAAAGAAATGGGTGTTGATTATCAAAGCCCTAATGCTGAAAATTAATCATAAATACAATTAACCCCTAAACCTGAGTGAGCATTTTGCTTTGTATTTCTGCTGCAGATTCTTCGTATCCTGAGCGTCCCATCAGTGCGTAAGTGTAATTCTTAGCCTGTTCGACACCTTCCTGATTAAAGGTGTTGACGTTATACAATTCTCCGGCTATCGCTGTCTGCATTTCCAGCATATAGAGTAACTGTGCGATATGATATCCGTCAATTTTCGGAAGGGTAATTGTGACTGTCGGTCTTGAATTATCCGCAAGTGTTACTCTTGTAGAATCTGCTTCCGCATCTAAAAGGTTGTTTATGGTTTTTCCGCCCAGGTAGCCTATCCCTGTATATTCAAAGATTTTTGGTATTTCAAGGTTGTTATCAAATTCTTCCACCTTGATAAAGTTAATAATTTTATCGTTTGGCCCTTCGTTGTACAGTTGCATTTGGGTGTATTGGTCGGTTGCACCAATTGCTTTCAGCGGTGTTTGACCTGAGTGAACCACGTTGCCGTTGTTGTCGGTTTCTTTCCCTAAGGATTCTGCCCAAAGGTGGGTGTACCAATCGGGAATATAGCCTAATCTTGAAGAATACGGCATCATAACAGATATTTTCTTCCCTTTTTGAGTATCTAAAAGGTAGTGGATAAGTGCATTTTGAGCCGCTATATTGTTCCAGATGTCAGTATTTTTAAGCAGATTATCCATATCTTTGACACCCTGGATAACTTCATCAATATTTATCCCGACTAAAGCAAGCGGGAGTAGTCCTACTGCCGTAAATACAGAGAAACGACCTCCGACATCATCAGGAATAACAAAAGTTTTGTATCCTTCCTGATCTGCGAGCTGTCTGAGTATGCCTGTTTGTTTGTCGGTTGTGGCAACAATATTTTTTCTGTAATCATCGCCAAGCTCTTGTTCAAGTCTGTCTTTGACTATCATGTATTGAGCCATTGTTTCTACGGTTGAACCTGATTTGGTGATAACATTTACAAGAGTTTTCTTTAAATCTAAAACGTCGAGCAGACCTGATACTCTGTCCGGGTCAATGTTATCTAAAAAGAATATTCTCGGATAATTGTTTCTTTGTTCAGGAGTGAGATAATTCCAGTAAGGTGTCAATAATGCTTCCGTCATGGCAAGTCCGCCAAGAGCCGAACCGCCTATTCCTAAGATAAGCAGATTTTCAAATCTGCCGACCACCATTGACGCATATTCTTTTACATACCACGCAGTTTCTTCGGTGTATCCGAGATTCATCCACTGAAGCCATTGTCCCGGATTGTCTTTTCTCTGATACAAATCTGTTATAATACCTGAGATTCTTTCTTTGTTATTTTCAAATTCTTCGGTAATATTAAGGCCGTGTTCATAGCCTATTATGTTAGCGTCTGCGCTTCTGTAATCGAATTTAATCACTCGATACCTTTCTCTTTCCCAAACATACCCTTTTTAGATTATATAAAAAACATGTTATATACAGAACAAAAATTGTTACGAAAATAGTTAAAATGTAACATTTACGGGGATAATAAAAAAGGGTAAAGCTAAAATCTTTACCCTCAGTGTGTTGTAGTTAATTAGATTCTTGGGAAGTGCTCAAGAACAAAATCTATGTCTTTATCCCCCCGTCCCGATAAATTAACTAAAATCTTTTTATTAGGATTTTCTTTTGCAAGTTTAATCGCAAATGCTATTGCGTGAGAGCTTTCAAGTGCCGGGATAATTCCTTCTTCTCTCGACAATTCATAAAACGCATCAATAGCTTCTTTGTCATTTACCGTTCCGTATTTGACACGTCCAATGCTGTGTAAATAGCAATGTTTAGGCCCTACCCCCGGATAATCAAGTCCGCTTGCGATGCTGTATGCGTTAGCGATATTTCCGTCATTATCCTGTAATAACAGACACTTAAACCCGTGTATAATACCGTCTTTGCCGTAGGTTATACTTGCGGCATTTTCTCCTATTTTTTCTCCTTTTCCGAGAGGTTCAACCCCATAGATATTTACCCCCTCATCATCGAGAAAACCGTTGAAGATACCTATTGCGTTAGAGCCTCCTCCGACACATGCAACAACGCAGTCCGGCAGAGTCCCGTTTGTTTCAAGGAATTGTTCTCTGGCTTCACGACCTACAACAGACTGGAAATGCTCTACCATCATAGGGAATGGGTGAGGACCTACGACAGAACCGATTGCGTAGAGCGCAGTTTTGTATTCGTTCAGGTAGGCTTTGAAGGCTTCGTCAACAGCTTCTTTCAGAGTACCCGCGCCTGATGATACAGATATAATATTTGCACCGAGAATTTTCATTCTGTTTACGTTCGGTCTTTCTTTTCTTATATCGACTTCTCCCATGTAAATATCACATTGCATATTCAGAAGAGCAGCCGCCGTAGCCATTGCAACACCGTGCTGTCCTGCACCTGTTTCAGCAATAACTTTGGTTTTTCCCATTCTCTTTGCAAGGAGAACTTCTCCTAAGCAGTGGTTGATTTTATGCGCGCCGGTATGATTCAAATCTTCCCGTTTCAAATATATATCTGCACCATATTTTTCTGATAAATTTTTGGCGTGGTATATCGGAGTTTTCCTTCCGCTGTAGTTTTTCAATAAATCGTTTAATTCGTCATTAAACTCTTTATCATCCTTGTAATAAATAAAGTTGTCATATATTTTTTTAAATTCGGCTTTCAGTTCATCACTTATAAATTGTCCGCCGTATTCTCCGAAGAAGCCTGACTGATTTGGTAATTTTTCTATTTTGTTTATTGATTTATCCATATTTATTTATCCTTATTTTGTTTTTGGGGGAAGGGCTCACTTATACATTTACCCCTTTACCCCTACCCCTATACATTTACCCCTACCACTACCCTTTTAGGTATTTTTTAACGACAGCATTTTTTTCTTTCAGAATTTTTGCTCCACGTGTTACTTTACACAGGCTGACATTCAGTTCTTTTGCTATTTCTCGTTGTGTAGAGCCGTCGTTGAGCATTTTTATTATCTGCCATCGTTTGGATAAATCTGCAAGCTCGGATTCTGTAAGAACCTCAAGCAAAAACTGACGAATCTCCTTTTCGTCTTTCATTTTGTTTAAGATAACTGATAATTCATTAATATTATTCATTTCTTCTACCTGTTACTATGTATAGTAACAGTATAAATCATGTTTTTGTTTCTGTCAATAGTAACAATAAGATTTGTAAATTTGACTTAGGCGTGCTTTTATAATATTCTTTTTTTTGATATCCGACTTGTTTTGGGATAGCGTGATAAGTAGATAAATAAAGAAGATTGGGGATAAAAATGGATTTTATAACATTAACTATAAAGGTACTTAAGGTATTATCCGACATAGCGGGAAGTTATGGGTTAGGTATTATTTTATTAACCGTGATTGTACGTATGGCAATGTGGCCGCTGAGTGTTTCTCAGCAACGTTCTATGAAGCAGATGCAAACGCTTCAGCCGAGAATGAAAGCGATACAGGAAAGATACAAAAACGATCCTCCTACTATGCAGAGAAAAATGATGGAGTTCTATAAAGAACACAATTTCAACCCAATGTCAGGTTGTTTCCCGTTGTTGATTCAGATGCCTATATTCATCTTGTTGTACTCATCACTTATGAGCCCTCAATTTATACAGATGGCAGGGAATGCACCGTTCTTGTTCATTCAGAGTTTGGATGAAACCCTGAGAACAAACGCAGGTATTTCAAAAGACGGTGTTATGGGTGTTTCTTCAACTGCTAAATTTATGGCAGGTAAGAACGCGCTTGTTTACTTAAAACAGGAACCTGTTAGAAACGTCAAAATCGAAAAACCGTCTGATGCGGTACAGATACAGGGTGCTCTTGTTCCGGGCCAGCCTGTTGAACTCAAGATTAACTTAGACGATCTGAAAGATTTGAAGTTTAGTGAACTGGACAGAGTTGAAAAGGCTGAGGTTGAAGTAACCAACGTTATGACGAAAGAAACCGAGCTTATAACCTTTACAAAACAGGGATATCTGCTTGTCGCAACTTATCCGACAATTCCTGTTCAGTCTAAATTCCACTTTGATATCTTAGGTCTGATACTTATCTTTGGTCTGACAATGGTCTTCACTCAGAAGGCTATGATGGCTATGAACAAAGGTCAGGAAATCGATCCGAGCCAGCAGGCTATGCAAAAGTCTATGAACCTCTTTATGCCGGTTATGCTTTGCGGTACGTTCGTATTGATTCCTATCCCTGCAGGGGTATTGTTATACCTGATTTCAAGTAATATCGTTCAGATTTGTCAAACAGTTATCATTAACAAACAATTAGATATTGAGTTTGCTCACGAAAAAGATAAAGTTTCTGACGAAGAACTTGAAACTGCAAAAAAAGTCGAAGACAAGAATAAGTAGGTTTGTTAAAGTTTACAAGTCATTGCGAGAAGCGGAGCGACGAAGCAATCCGGAGTATGTAGTAAATTTGGACTGCCACAAAAATCAAAGATTTTTTCGCAGTGACAAACAGGGAAAACGAAGAAATAAGGTTGAAATGTTAGTTTCAGAATTTGATTATGAATTACCTGAAGAATTGATAGCGCAGACCCCTGCGCAAAAGCGTGATATGTCTAAAATGCTCGTGTTGGGTGGTGACGGCAGTATCGAACACAGACACTTCTTTGACATT